>JAAXZE010000200.1 GCA_012720075.1 Clostridia bacterium | reverse complement strand
GCGACAAATCTTAGTATATCATCTTCTGCTGCTTAAAGTCAACAACCAAGTTCTGGAATTTCATTTTCGGATTTTTAATGCGCCGCTAGGTATTTTAACCCAACCGCGCTCCTCTTATGCACCTCATCGGTGACACTTTAACAATATATCATATTCATTTTGTCATTGCAAGAGTTTTTTGTTGACTTTTTTCGTCAAATTCAGTCAAAAAATTTTGGCCAAAGGCAAAAAAAATGGCTCCCCGAGCTGGGCTCGAACCAGCAACCACTCGGTTAACAGCCGAGTGCTCTACCATTGAGCTATCGAGGAACATTATAAAGCTTATGAGAAATGTTCGGGGACAGTGTCAATGTCTATTTAGCCTATTAGCCATGACACTGAGTTGGTATCGGTCGACATCGTGTATTAAAAGGCCTTCCGACAATAATAATTTTACAGGTTTTTTTAAAGAAGTCAAGCGGTTTTTATTTTCCAAATAATGTTCCCGAGAAGCTCTTTAATCCATCCAATCTTACAACCGTATCAGGTACCGGCCCGACAATTATTGTTTCGGCAATGGGCGCTTTGGTGGAAACGGTAATTCGTTCCGATAGCATTGGAATTACTACATTTAATGTAGTTTTTACACCCAGGTAAAGGATATGTCTGGTTTGGTTTATGCCTGCTTCATAAAAGTCTTGCAACAAATTAATTTCCAGCTCACCTACCGGAACAATCTTTACTTTAATCTTTGGACCATGGGCTGCAAACAAATAACTTCCCAGCGCCTGGCCCAATGGAATGTATATTTCTTCATCTTCCAATTGTTCTAAGGCTTCTTTAATTTTTACGTTAGTGTAACTTATTAACCGGCTTATTTGTATACTGTTGGCCTGTATTAAAGTAATTTTATTTTCGGAGTCTTTATGGGTCTCAATCAGATCGTGATAATTAAAATCTTTTAGGATTTCTTCATAAATAGTATTATTAATAATCTCGTTGGCAGTTAAATTTGCTTTGGATTGGGCTATGGCCTTTACCGTGGGTTTAATATTAATTTCAACAATGTATATTAACAAAATTATTATTGAAAACAGAATAAATGCTCCAATTATTCTATTATTTAATTTTATTTTGTTCTTAAATTTAACCTTGTGATTTAACTTTATTCTCCAGCGTCTTCTCCCCATTTTTTTTAACAAGGCTTTCACCTCCTTAAATTTAATATATGTTGGAGATATATAAAGGTGAACGACAAGTTCTGTACATACTTTTCGAAATATTTGTCATTATGGGTGTTGGAAAATTATACTTTATAAAGCCTTTTGCGGTTATATACTTTATTGTTTTAATAGTTTTTACTAATGTGCTATAATAGTGCAAGCAGGGCAAAGGAGGTATTCCCTTGACAAGAAGAAGAGAAAGAAAGAAACAAAAAATAAATATATATCGAGTAATTTTATTAGTTGTACTGCTTTTTGGTTTCATCATAGGAGGAGCCGGTTTGGGTTTTGTAATTGGTGCCCTCAAAAATATGCCGGACATCGAGAACGATAAAATATGGGAGTATGCCATAACTTCAACTGTCTACGACAAAGATGACAATAAGATCGACGAATTGCACGGCGAAGAAAACCGCATACCGGTGAAATTGGATCAAATCTCCCCCCACTTTATTGATGCACTGCTCGCCATTGAAGACCAAAGATTTATGCGCCATAACGGGATCGACCTGTACCGAATTGCCGGTGCCTTTGTGTCCAACATCAAAAGCGGGCGCATTGTAGCCGGAGGTAGTACTATTACTCAGCAGTTGGTCGGTCTTTCCATGTTGGACAGGACTGAAAAAACTTACAAACGAAAAATTCAAGAAGCCGTCATAGCCATTAAAGTCGAAAATGACTTAACAAAGAATGAAATTCTGGAGCTCTATATAAATAGAAGCTACTTTGGCCATGGAGCATACGGCGTGGAAGCTGCCGCCCAAACTTTTTTCGGCAAATCGGCCAAAGATTTGGATATTCCGGAAAGCGCACTGTTGGCCGGGGTCATTCAAAACCCATATAAGCATTCTCCGATTCTGCACCCGGAAGCAGCCAAAACCAGAAGAGCTATAGTTCTCAACGCTATGGTAGACTTCGGAAAATTAACCCAGGAAGAGGCCAACAAATATAAAGAAGCGCCTATTGAAATTACTAAAAAAACCACAGCTAAAAAAGAATATAAATATCAATCCTTCATTGATTATGTGGTCGAAGAAGCCATTGATAAATTGAATTTAGAAAGCGCCGAAACTCGGAAATTATATACTGCAGGCTACAAAATTTATACTACCTTAGACCAAAATATTCAAAATAAAATCGAAGAAATATATGCCGATCCGAAAAAATTCCCGACCAGCACTTATAAGGACCAAATCATCCAATCGGCAATGGTTGTCTTAGACCCCCATACCGGGGAAGTTAAAGGATTAATCGGAGGCAGAAACCAGGAAGGTCAACGCAACTTTAACCGGGCAACCCAAGCTTTACGTCAGCCCGGGTCTGCCTTTAAGCCTATTGCCGTATATGGTCCGGCTTTGGAAAAAGGCTATTCACCGGCTACAGTGCTGGATGATTTTCCTGAGGCTTATCCATCACCCGGCGGAGTATGGGCACCCAAAAATTACAACAATAGGTACCGCGGGCTTATCACCATGCGAACCGCCATACAATACTCCGTTAATACTGTTGCCGTTAAAATGCTCAAGCAAATTGGTGTTTCCGAAGGTTTTAGATTTGCTGAGAATTTAGGAATTTCCTCTTTGGTTCCCAGCGGCAGCCAGAATGATATGGGCTTGGCCATTGCCCTGGGCGGTTTAACAAAGGGTGTTACACCTTTAGAATTAACCGCCGCCTACGGAGCCTTTGCCAATAAAGGCGTTTACGTCGAACCATATGTTATCCGGAAAATTGAAGACGCCAACGGCAATGTTGTCTGGGAACACAAAACTAAAAAACGGGTAGTAATGTCCGAAGAAACCGCTTATCTCATGACCAGTATGCTGGAATCCGTTGTGCAAGCAGGTACCGGCACAAAAGCCAGGATGGCTGACCGTCCCGTTGCCGGTAAGACCGGTACAACCAGCGATAATAAAGATGCCTGGTTTGTTGGATTTACTCCCGATTTGGTAGGTACTGTTTGGTTGGGATATGATGAACCGAAACAAATGAGCAATGTTGTCGGCGGTGGAAATGACGCCGGCCCCATTTGGAAAGAAGTAATGGAAGTAGCCCATAAAAACCTTCCGCCAAGCCAGTTTACGCGTCCGGCGGGTATAGTAAGTCAGGCCATTGACACCAAATCAGGGTTATTGCCCGGCGAATTAACGCCTCCGGAATTTATAGCCACCGAATTATTTAACAAAAATTTTGTTCCAACGGAGGTATCCAATGTTTGGGTCAGAGCCCAAATCGATCCCCAAACAGGGCAATTGTGGACACCTAACTGTCCTACCCCTCCCTATACAGGAGTATTTTTAAAACGGCCACAGCCCTGGTCGAGAGAAGGCTTACCCGACCAATTTAAAAACGTTGTCCCCGAAGATGCCGATTTAGAGCTGCCCACTCAATACTGTACCTTGCACGGCTCATCCAGTGCACCCATTTATCTTCAGGGTACAGCACTGATGCATGACGGCAGCAGCGTTGTCAGGGCCGCCAAATTAACCTGGAGCTGGCCACAAGCCAACGAAAATACCATTTATCATATTCACCGTTCGACTGAACCGGGATTTATACCTTCGGCAGGAAACCTTATTGCAATAAATGATGATCCCTTTTCCAATAGTTATATCGATGAAGACATAAAACCAGGTCAAAAATATTACTACCGGGTGATTGCCGTCGATAGCCTAAGCAACATTCAAAGTCCCGCTTCCAACCAAGTGGCCGTTCCCGGTGAAAACCAAACGGACCGTGCCCTGAAACCGCCCAAACTACAGGCCCAGGTCAAAGAAGTAAACGGACAATTGCGTGTTGATTTATCCTGGTCCAAACCCCATCCGGACGGGGAATTCAATTATTACATTTTCCGTTCCGAACGGGAAGGATTTCGCCCGGGAGTAGAAACCCAAATTGCCCAGGATACTGTAATTACCGATAATTCCTATACTGATAAAAATGTTGAAATGGGCAAAACCTATTATTATAAAGTAATCGGTCAAGATGTTGAGCTGAACCGGCAAAGTCCTATCTCCAATGAAGTGAAAATTACCATTAAATCCAATGACTGAAATTAAAAAAACGCTGAAGAATCTATTTTATGAAAAAGGCTATTGGAAATACTCCAATAGCCTCATACTATCGACAAAGTTATTTAAAAATATTTAGCAAAAATAAAACTATATAATTTATTATCATAAGAAAGGCATTAGCGAGATTGAATAAAAAGAACGCAGGTGGCTGAGGATAAGAATTATCAACTGTTTG
>JAAXZE010000199.1 GCA_012720075.1 Clostridia bacterium | reverse complement strand
CCTCACATCTTTCTAAAAGTTCCTCCATATCAAGGTAGTCTTCTAAATCCAAATCTTTCTCTTCTTCCCCACCGTTGTTGCCAAACTTTAAGTTGTCGTCTTTCATTCTTTCTCCCCTCTGAATAATTTAATTGCCTGTTTCTCTCTATAAAAGGACCTGTTTGAAAAACTTCTACACCGGGTTTTCAATTCCTCCATAAAAAAATGATAAGTTCTATAAATATTTTTGATGTTGGTAAAGTAACATAACCAAAAAATTCCCGGCCGAAAACAATATTTCGCCGGGAATTATAAAAATCAGTCCTTCATCATGACCTCTTTCAGCGGACTTTTTCTTCTGGGTCCGTAAATAATATCCTTCAAGGTTTGAACCATCATGATGTATAAAGGATCATCATAGTCCAGAGTCAATAATTTTTGTTCACAACCGGTACAGATAAACTGCCCTATCAATACAAAACCGTCGGCAATTCCTCTTTCCGGCACTTCTTTACACAAAATACATTTTGGTAAAAGATTATCCATATCATGTCACTCCATTTAATTAAGCTGTTAATTACTATTCTTGACAAAGTGATTTGAGATTAGTCTACTTTATGCAAAAAAATGAAAAGTGACACTGGAAAGTGTTACTAATAAGAAAAAGGGCTAAACCCCAGCCCTTTTTCTTAACTGATGCCCGCTTGTCTAACCAGCTCAATCCCCCTTTCCAAAGCTTTAAAGTTTAACTCCCTTAGTTTGGGGTCCTGTTCAAATTTATAACCCAGTTTCTTCTCTATGGCCTTCTTGGCACTTTCCAAATCAATTACTTTTGTCGCCTCAATTACTGCACCCATGATGATAATATTAAAGACCCGAGGATGCAGTTCATTTTTAGCTACGTCCACCGCCGGGATGGCATAGACCTTGGCGGCATTTTTGGGCAAGGCTTCTTCAACGCCTTCAATGGAAGAATCATAAACAAAGGTTGTTCTCTGGTCCACATATTCAGCGGTTCTTCTCACCGCCCGGTCGCTAAGGGCAATAACAATATCAGCCTTTTTAAATTTAGGCGATCCTATTTTCTCATCGGCTATTTGCACAAAGGCAATGGAAACGCCGCCCCTCTGCTCCACCCCAAAGTTGGGAATATAGAGAGCTTCCCTACCGACGTCATTAGCGGCTTCCACTATAATTCCGGCTACAGATTGGACACCCTGTCCTCCTTCACCGGCCAGGGCTATTTTATATTCCTTAGCCATTATTTACCCTCCTTTTCTCCGGGCACTTTAAGCTCCCCAACTTTGAAGTATTTGGTCATCTCTTTTTCAACAAAATGCAAGGTATCCTTGGCATTGGTCCGCCAGTTGGTAGGGCAGGCCGACAGCGCTTCCACAAAGGAAAACCCGGTGCCGTTTATCTGAGTCTCCAAAGCCTTTTTGATCATCTTTCTGAGCTGTCTCAAGTTGGCTATTGTTCCCCGAGCCACATAAGCCCCTTCCGGAGTTATGGCGGCAACCATTTCCGGTCCCTGAGTAGGATTACCGGTTAATTCCACATCCCGGCCGTAAGGTGTAGTTTCCGTCTTCATTCCCGGCAAACTGGTGGGGGCCATCTGACCTCCGGTCATACCATAATTACAGTTATTGACCAGAATGGTTGTGATTTTTTCGTTTCGGCTGGCGGCATTTACCAGGTGCTGAGATCCGATAGCATACCCCCCGCCGTCTCCCATGTAGGCAATACAGATTCTGTCGGGACGGGCCCTTTTTACCCCGGTCAACACAGGTGTGGTTCGCCCATGGTGGGTTTGAATTGAGTCGGTATTAAAGAAGTCCCAGGACAGAAGGGAGCAGCCAATATCACAACCAAAAACCACCCTGTCCTGAATACCCAGTTCATCTATGCATTCCCCCAATGCTTTTAAGACCAGTCCATGGCCACAGCCGGGACAGAACTTGTGGGGTTTAGTCTCTGCCCGCCATGATTTAGGCATATTAGGTGCTAAAGCCATTTCAATCCCTCCCTAACCTCTTTTATTAATAAACTCAACTATTTCTTCCGCTGTAATGCCGACACCGGGCTTAAAGTATCCGGTGATAGGTTTAGAACAGCCATATATTTCGGCTTTTACGATTTTGTCCAGTTGACCTTCAGCGGATTCTACAACAATTAATTCTTTGGCGTTGGCTATGGCTTTTTTCATGGCCTCCCTGGGAAACGGCCTTAGGGTAACAGGACGGAAATGGCCAATTTTTTTGCCCTGGGCCCGAAGTTCCTTAACAGCGGCCTGGGCTGCCCGGGTTACAACGCCGTGGGCCACCACAATTATTTCTGCGTCCTGGCAGTCAAACTCCTGGTGTTCCACTATCTCCGGCGCTGCCTGCCAAAAGTCTCTAACAAGCTTTTCCACCACATCATATAACTCATCTTCCGTGTTATATGTATTGCGCAAATGGGACGGTTCCCTTTCTACTCCCGGCATTCCTTCCTTACCCACAATTTTCTCCGTGGGTACCATCTTAATACCCCGTTCTTCAGGGTCATACATCACCAAGGATTCCCGCATCTTGGCCTGGTAACCGTCGCCCAATACAAAGGTGGGTATTCGATATTTCCAGGCAGTATTAAAGGCTTTAATAGTGTAATCATAAAGCTCCTGATGGCTGCCGGTGGAATAAACAACCCTTAAGCCTTCACCGTTTGCACCAAAGCAGGTCATGGTTACTTCCTGTTGGGAATAAATAACGGTAGCTGTCGACGGCCCTCCCCGCTGCTGAACTACTACCACGGTGGGAATTTTCATCATTTCCGCCATGGACATGGATTCCTGCATCAAAGTATTTCCCGGTCCCGCCGTTGCCGTGAACGCCCGTGCTCCGGAAAGCACCCCGCCGCAGGTGGCAAAACCCGCTGAAATTTCATCTTCTGTCTGCAGAAACTTCCGGTTGTATTTAGGTGCCAGCCGGGTCCAATAATGCATGACCTCATTCTGCGGGGTAATAGGATACCCATACATAATTTCGGCGCCTGCCGCCAGCGCGGCCCAGGCAACCACCTCATTTCCCGTTACAAAATACCTTTTTTCTCCCTTAATTGGCTTGTCTACCATATAGAAAATACACCTCCTGATTTAGTGGCTAGTTACTGATGACTTGTGACTGGTTTAAATTTAGGGATTATTTATTGGGTCTGTGCCCGGAACCCAGTGACCAATGCCCAGTAAAATTATTTTTATCCATTGCTTTAGTAATTTTTGTTACTTAATAGGCCTTTCCAATTTTTCAAACCTTCCAACTTAGAGAATCACCAAAAACTGCGGTCCATATAGCGATAAAGCACTCGAACGGGGTTGCCTTCACAGTCACGGCTTCCTATCTCTTTTGCTAAGCGATAATCAACGGTTGTGGCAACAACGGGCAGCCCCAGTTCTTTTGCGGCGGCTCCGATTACCCGGGCCCCTTCCTGGACAAATTCCACATCGGTTTCATTGCCCAAATGGGAATTATTAATGAGACCATGAACCGGCCCCAATGTTTGGACATATTCAATAATTTGTTCTTTTTCGGATGTAACGGGGCGACCGATGTTAATAACGGCATAGATCCGCAATTCGGGATGTTTTTCTTTTTCTTCCACCAAATTAAGAGTTTTGGCCCCTTCAACTCCGTAACCAATATCTAAAATCACATCACCTTCCCTGCGCAAAGCCCATTTCATCTCGGGCTTAATTATATTTCCTGCTTCCCCCAATCCCATGGTGTTCTTGGTTTCCCAGGCCAAAACAGTCAAACCTTTCTTTTCCAGTTCCTCTTTTAAAGGGCGTAAGGTATAGAAAGGCTCAACAATGTCCAAATCAACCAGGGTAACCTTATCACGGCCCTGTTTCAATAAATCCAGAGCCCTGTTAATTGCCACTTCGCTTTTTCCACTATTATATTCACCAATATAGGCTTCCAAAATTCGTTGCAAAACAAACCCTCCCTGCACCCGTTAAGCCTTATTATGCGCAATACTTTGCCAAATATTTATTTCCAAATTAAAAAAACGGCCGAAGCCGTTGATTTAAGTCAATAGTCTATAGTCCAATGCCGAATCAATTGAGAATTGAGAGTGGAGAATGGAGAATTATTTTATTAATGGAAAATTGAGAATGGAGAGTTAAGAATAATCTTAATCTAGCAAAGAGAAACCTAGCCAACGAAGTTGGCACAGACTGTCGACAAAGTTATTAATAAATATGTAGCAAAAAAGGCTATGAGATTTATTATCATAAGAAAAGCATTAGCGAGATTGAATGAAAAGAACGCAGGTGGCTGAGGATTAGAATTATCAACTGTTTAATCCGGCACTTAATTGAAACTATTAATTTTGTATCTTTTAAATAAAAAATAATAAATATAAATAAAAGAATAATTAAGAACGCAACTATAT
>JAAXZE010000198.1 GCA_012720075.1 Clostridia bacterium | reverse complement strand
TTATAAGGCCTTGGATAAAGTTAATAGTAAGTTCGGCCGGAAGACGGTGACAAGGGCCAGGCTGCTAAACCCAAATCTCCGTCATTTGGAGGGAGGGACCAACTCTAACCCAAGTCACCCGGAGAAGAATTGACTCTGACCCATGTTTCCTTAAAGTATTAACTAAGTCCGTAAGTAAAAAAGCAGATGCCTGCATGGAAACTAATATTTTTTGTGTAATATTTGGGAACTTATTTATTTAATTTGTCGTCTATAAAGTACTGGTTGAAAGGGGGACGCCAGTTTATGTTGTTGGAAGAAGAGTTGATTACGCGTAGTCAAAATGGGGACATTGATGCTTTTGAGGAGCTGGTGGCCAGATATGAGCGGAAGGTTTACGCTATCGCCTACCGTTTTATGGGCAATCCGGAGGATGCCAGCGATTTGGCCCAGGAAGCCTTTCTAAAAGCGTTCCAATCAATTAACGGTTTTCGACAGGAGGCATCTTTTTCTACCTGGATTTGTAGAATTGTCTCCAATGTGTGTCGCGATCAGTTAAGAAAAGCTAAAAGGCAGTCCCACAATTCTCTGGATGAGGATGTTTGGCTGGAAGAAGGTTCGGTAAAGAAACAGTTGCAAGATGCCAAGCCAACACCGGATGAATTGTATGAACGAAAAGAATTGAATGAGTATTTGCAAGGACTCATTAATAATCTTAGCCCGGAATATAAAATGGTGGTGGTGCTGAGAGATATCCAAGGTTACAGTTATGAGGAAATCGCCCAAATCCTGGATTGTTCCTTAGGAACGGTAAAATCAAGGTTAAATAGGGCGAGAAAAGCTTTACGGGATCAGATAAATTTGGAAAGTGTCGGAAAGGGGGGAAGGGAATGAGGAACTGTAGTGAATATCAGGATATGATGAATCTCTATATCGATGGTTTGCTGGACGACAGCGAGCAAACCGAACTTTTAAAACATGTGGATAGTTGCCCTGAATGCCGCCGGGAATTGGAAATGCTACAGGAAGTTGTAGGCATGTTTAAAAGCCTTAATGAAGAAGAACTCATTCCCCCTGCAAGCTTTAGACGGGAGCTCCGCCGGAAGCTGGAAAAGGAGGAAAAGGTTAAAAGGAATAATTTCCTGAATAAGTTTAACAAATTTGTTAATAAAACACCTGTGAAAAAGTGGATGCCTATGGCTGCAGCGGCTGTACTCTTACTTGTTTTAGTACCGGTTTTAAGCAGCGGCCTTGGCTTTTTGGGAAGCAAATCTTTTCAGGAAACCGCTGATATGAAAAAAGCGGAGGCACCTCAAAGCACTGCTTCGGGGTACGGCGCTTTTAATTCTATGGCTAACACAGCGGTTCCGGAAAGGGAGAGTTACCAGTTTAAAATGGCGATGGACGGTGAGCAGTCGCCGGAGATGCATATTCTAGGCACGGTGGAAGAGGAGTCAAAGGTCACTGCGCCGGAAGGGCCTGTTGAGAGAAAGATAATCAAAACCGCTCATCTGGATTTAGAAGTAGATAGTATTAAAACTACGGCCGAACAAATTAAAAATATGGTCAACGAAATGCAAGGGTATATTGTCAGTGAAAATACCTATGTTTATGACGACCAACGGAAACTTTTAGCCGGTAATGTATCTTTAAGGGTTCCCCAGGAACGCTTTGATGAGGCCTTGAACCGTATTGAAAGTATGGGTGTTACTCAAAACAGAACCATTGATGCCCAGGACGTAACCGAGGAATATGTGGATGTGGAAAGCCGCTTAAAAGCTATGCGTTTAAAGGAAGAGAGACTGTTGGCTATTCTTAATAAATCGGGCTCCTTGGGGGATGTCCTGGCCGTTGAAAATGAGCTGGCCAGAACCAGAGCCGACCTGGAGGCTTTACAGGGCCGCCTGAAATACCTGGATAATAGAACTGAATTATCCACCATCAATGTTTCTGTCCGAGAAACTCTAACACCGGTCAAACAGATTAAGACCACCGGATTACAAGGGGTTTTGGGGCGTACCCAGGAAGCTTTTATTAAAAGTATAAATACTATAATTATCGGTTTTGGCAACTTGATAGTTTTAGTTGGAGCTTATCTGCCTTTTACGGTGCTGGCCGTAATCTTGCTCATTGGCCTTTGGGCAGCAAGCCGTAAGGTGAAAAACAAATTGAATAAATAAAACTAAAAAATCGGTATGCAGGAAACTAAACCTGTATACCGAATTTTTTTTTCTAGGGTACAATACCACCTAAAAATATGTATATAATATGTTTAGTTGTAAGGAATTAGGAGTGGAAATGATGAAAAAAGAAAAATTTATTGTAATCGACGGAAACAGTTTAGCCAATAGAGCTTTTTATGCCATCCCTTTATTGAGCAACAGCAGAGGGGTTATTACCAATGCCGCTTATGGTTTTACCAATATGTTGATGCGAATTTTTGCCGATGAAAAGCCCGATTACATGGCGGTTGCCTTTGATAAAGGCCGGGTTGTTTTTCGCCATCAGGAATATGCCGAATATAAAGGTCAACGAAAAGGGATGCCCGATGAATTGAGGCCACAAATGGGAATAATAAAGGACATTTTAAAGGCCATGAATGTAGCCGTTTTCGAAATGGAAGGCTATGAGGCCGATGACCTCATCGGCACGATGGTTAAATGGGCGGAAAAGGAAAATCTGGAGACCTTGATAGTGACCGGAGACAGAGACGCTTTGCAGCTGGTAAGTGAAAATACCCGTGTTCTTTTAACCCGCAAGGGCATCAGTGAACTGGAAATCTTTGATATTCCCGCTGTCAAAGAAAAATTCGGCCTCACTCCGGAGCAGATCATTGACCTCAAGGGACTGATGGGCGATCCGTCCGATAATATCCCCGGAGTTCCCGGTGTCGGTGAAAAAACGGCTTTGAAGCTTTTACAGGAGTATGGCAGTGTGGAAAATATTATGGCCCATTTAGAGGATTTTCAGGGTAAAAAGCTGGGGGAAAAACTTAAGGAAAACAAAGAACAGGCCTTTTTGAGCAAAAAACTGGCTACTATTTATTGTTGTGTGGAAATGGATCTTAGCAGGGAAAAAGTCAAAGTTGTACCTCCTGATTATGAAGCTTTAATTGACATCTATAAGGAATTGGATTTTAACAACCTTTTGAAAAATATCTTGGCTGAAAGAAAGGCCCCGGTTAAGAAACTGGAAACCAGAGGCGAGATTATTGAAAGGCCGGCCCGGTTAAAAGAAATATTAACCGGAACCGACATAAAAGAGCTTTCCTTCCTATTGCATTTTGATTCCCCGGACGCCCACCGGGGTAAAGTAACCTGCCTGGGTATCTGGCTCAATGATATTGGTTATCTGATCCAAGACGTTAAGGATTTTGGTCCCTTCTTTAAGGAATTAAAACCTTATCTGGAAGATGAGGATATTCCTAAAATAACCTATGACGCCAAAATGGCCCATATCTTTTTCCTGAGGGAAAAAATAAAGCTGAGGGGTGTCCGGTGGGATGTGTTATTGGCTTCCTATCTCTTGGATCCTTCCCAAAACGATTTAAGCTTAAAAAATTTGATCTACCGGAATTTTGGAACGGTAGTTGCTGAAGAAGAACCGGCCCGTTCTTTAAACTTACTGGAAGGGATGCACAAATTAAAATCCGTTGTCGTCCAAAAAATTACTGCCCATGATTTATTGGAGCTTTATGAAGAGGTAGAGCTGCCCTTATCCCGGGTGCTGGCCCATATGGAATTGCAAGGGGTCAAGCTGGACAGGGAACAGCTGAAAAAAATGGGTAAAGAGCTGGAGCAAAGGATAAATGGATTAACGGGAAAAATATTTGCTTTGGCGGGAGAAGAGTTTAATATCAATTCGCCCAAGCAGCTGGGCTCCATCCTCTTTGAAAAACTGGGCTTACCTGTTGTCAAAAAAACCAAAACCGGTTATTCAACCGATGCCGAAGTTTTAGAAACTTTAGCAGAGCAGCACCAAATCGTTAAGGAAATCCTTAATTACAGGATGTTGGTCAAGCTGAAAAGCACATATGTTGACGGACTCTTAAATATTATGAATACCAAGACCAATAAGGTTCATACATCCTTTAACCAAACCATTACGGCAACGGGGCGCTTAAGCAGTACCGAACCCAATCTGCAGAACATTCCTATCCGTTTGGAGGAAGGCAGGAAAATCAGGAAGGCCTTTATTCCTTCCAAAGAAGGATATATTCTTTTGACAGCCGATTATTCGCAGATCGAACTTCGGATTTTGGCCCATATTGCCCAGGATGAAGTCTTGATTGAAGCCTTTGGCAACGGCCAGGACATCCATAGCCGTACAGCCTCGGAGATTTTCAACGTTCCGATGGAGCAGGTTACCAAAGAAATGCGCCGGCATGCCAAAGCCATCAATTTCGGAATTATTTATGGCCTCAGTGATTTCGGCCTGGCCAAAGATTTGGGCATAAGCCGCAAGGAAGCCAAAAGCTATATTGATAATTATTTCAAAAAATATGCCGGTGTAAAAAGATGGATTGAGCATATAATCCAGGAAGCCAGGGAAAAAGGGTATGTCACCACCCTTTTAGGCCGCCGCCGTTATCTCAATGACATCAACAGCAAAAATTATAACCTGCGCAGTTTTGCCGAAAGGACGGCTATGAACACACCTATTCAGGGCAGTGCTGCCGACATTATCAAAATAGCCATGGTCAATATCTTTGAGAAAATGGAAAGAAACGGCTTTTCGGCCCGGATGATACTCCAGGTCCATGATGAATTGGTTTTTGAAGCTCCGCCCCGGGAAGCATCCCGGTTGATTTCCCTGGTTAGAACGGAAATGGAGCAGGCTTACCCCTTAATTGTTCCGTTAAAGGTAGATATGCAGGTAGGATTTAATTGGTATGAGCTGGAAAGCATTTATTAATGGAGAATTGAGAATGGAGAATGGAGAACGAAAGGGATGAGGAATGATGCCGGAACTACCAGAGGTGGAGACGGTCCGCCGCTCTTTGGAACCTAATTTACTAAATAAAACCATTACCGAAGTTAAAGTATTTTTACCCAAACTCATAAAAATTCCCTCCGGTGATGCCGAGGCTTTTGGAAGAATCTTAACCGGCCGCAAATTTAAAGCCATTAAACGCCGGGGCAAATATCTTTTACTTTATCTGGAGCCGGATTGGGTATTGGTTATTCATCTCAGGATGACCGGCCGTTTGCTCTATATTGAAAAACCGGTTCCCGTCGAAAAACATACCCATTTTATCTTTTGTCTGGATGACGGAAATGAGCTGAGGTTCCATGATGTCAGGCAGTTCGGTCTTATCTATTTGGTTCAGGAAAAAGATTTGGAAACCATTGAAGGTCTGAAGACCATGGGTCCGGAACCGTTAAGCGAAGATTTTACTTTGGAGTGTTTGAAGAATTCCATAAAAGGGAAAAAACAGCGGGCCAAGGTATTCTTGCTGGACCAGCGATGTGTGGCAGGCATCGGCAATATTTACGCCGACGAAATACTTTTCCAGGCCGGAATCCATCCCGACCGAAGGGTGGATACCTTAAGAGACGACGAAAAAGAAGCCCTGTGGCGGGCCATTAAAGACCGGCTGCAAGCCGGAGTGGACCATAGAGGCACTTCCATAAAAGATTATGTCGATGGTTTCGGTCAGGCAGGCAGCTTTCAAAACCAACTGCAGGTCTATGGAAAATACGGAGAGCCTTGTCCCAGGTGCGGCACTATTATCCAACGGACCAAATCAGGAGGAAGAACTACTTCCTTTTGTCCCCGATGCCAAAAAATCCGTTAAGATGACGTTTCGCCTGGATAAGGCTACTGTCATTTACATTCTATTAACTTAAAAGAGTGTCGGCGTGCAAACCGGCCTCTACGGTAACGGGTAATGGAATACCAGAGGTCGCTTTTATAAATGACTGAGCACTGGGCACGGGATCGGAAAATTTTTCCCCAAAGGAAGTGAATAAATGCTGGTAATTGGTTTAACCGGTGGCATAGCCAGTGGTAAAAGCACCGTATCCAAATACTTAAAAAGCCTGGGGGCTGCCATAATCGATGCTGACCTTTTGGCTCGGCAGGCTGTGGAACCCGGTGAAAAGGGCTGGCAAAAAATAAAAGAATATTTTGGGGAAGGGGTGTTTCTTCCCCAAGGCCATTTGGATAGAAGGAAATTGGCGGAAATAATATTCAACGATGAAGAAAAAAGAAAAGTCCTGAATTCGATAATTCATCCGGAAGTAGTGCAAAAAACCAAAGAACTGATAGAGAGATATAAAAGGGAGGGGCAGGTGCCGCTAATCGTTGTCGATGCCCCGCTATTGATTGAAGCAGGAATGCATAATCTTGTCGATGAGGTTTGGGTCCTTAATGTAAAGCCGGAGGTCCAGGTCCAAAGAGTCATGGAAAGGGATAACATTTCCCGGGACAGTGCCGTCCGGAGGTTAAAAAGCCAATTATCTACCGAAGAAAAGCTTAAATACGCCCACCGTGTGATAGATAATAATGAGACCGTAGACAAAACAATCCGGCAGGTACAGGACTTTTGGCAGGATATTGTTGACAAAGAAAAAACTAATGGAGGTAAGAATAATTATTAGGATAGGCTGCTTATTCAAAACTATATTAGTATTTCTAATAATGATTATCGCTTTTGTTGGCATAATAAACAGTACCTGGTTTATTAAGCTTTTTTACCCCACGCCATATAAAGAAATTGTTGATGAGGCAAGCCGGAATTTTGCCCTTGACCCGTATCTGATTTATGCGGTAATTAAAGTTGAAAGCAAATTTGATGAAAAAATTCAATCACCAAGAGGTGCCCGGGGATTGATGCAGATAATGCCTGAAACGGGCCGGTGGATATCCCGGGAATTGGATTATCAAAACTTTCATGAGGATATGCTTTTCGACCCGGAACATAATATTATGATTGGGTCATGGTATCTAAGCTATTTACTGAAACAGTTTGACGGCAACATAATCCTGGCCCTGGCCGCTTATAACGGCGGCGAGACCAATGTGAAAAAATGGCTTGCCAACGGTACCTGGTCCGGCACCTTTAATGACCTGGGGGATATTCCTTTTAAAGAAACCCGGAATTATGTATATAAGGTTTTTATTGATTATAATACATATAAAGACTTATATGGCCAAAAGTAAATAAAAATAAGAGGAATTTGGAGGAAAACATCGAAATAAAAGTTGTTTTTGTTTTGCATATATTTTTTGCTATTGTGAGGAGGAACCCAAATGCCATCGGACAAGCTGTTAACTTTAAAGCAGGTTGAAGAATTTAAGATAAGTAAAGACAGGGTTTTGTTTTCCGCTAATCACGACGAGATAATAAACGGGTCTACCACTGATGTTTATTTTGTCAAAACCCATGAAATATTAAAAGAGCTCAATAAAGAAAAGGTTCAGGTAGTGGCGGAAATTTTTGCCCGGAGGCCAGGGGTTTTCTGCGGGTTGCCGGAAGTATTAAACCTTTTAAAGGATACCGATGTGGAAGTTTGGTCTTTACCTGAAGGAGTCGAATTCGAAAGTAAAGAAGTGTTAATGCGCATAAAAGGAAGCTATGGTGAATTTGGTATTTATGAGACCGCTATTTTAGGCATTTTGGCCAGTTCCTGCGGTTGGGCAACGGCTGCCCGGGAAGTTAAAAAGGTGGCCGGGGACAGTCAGGTTTTAGTTTTCGGTGCCCGTCATGTCCATCCTTCCGTTGCTCCGGTCATGGAACGGTCGGCTTTAGTGGGCGGCGTGGACGGAGCCAGCTGTATCCTGGGGGCAAAACTGGGAGGCCGGGAGCCTAAAGGAACCGTGCCCCATGCCATTTTCTTGATTGTGGGCGATAGTGTCGAGGTGGCCAAAGCTTATGATCGGGTCATGCCTCCCAACGAAATTCGCCTGGTACTGGTGGATACTTTCAAAGATGAAGCTGAGGAAAACTTAAGGGTCGCTGAAGCGCTGGGGGACAAACTGCGGGGGATAAGGCTGGATACTCCCAGTGAGCGGGGCGGAGTAACTCCGGATCTGGTTAAAGAAATAAGAGCCAGACTGGATTTGGCCGGATATCAACACGTTCAAATCTTTGTCTCCGGTGGACTGGACCCTGAAAAGATTAAAATTTTAAAAGAAGCCGGAGCTGATTCCTTTGGCGTTGGAAGCTATATTTCGGGAGCCAGGGCTATTGATATGACCATGGACCTTAAGGAAGTGGACGGTAAACCTGTTGCCATACGGGGTAGAATTCCCGGTATCACACCCAACGAAAGGTTAGTAAAGGTAAAATAAGATGAAGAAAAAAGGAAATAAAAAGGTAAAGTTTGCTAAACCTGATGCCAAATGGTACAAAAAAATGAAAATATTGTTTGCAATTTTTCTCGGTTTGGTTGCGCTTAGAGGGCTTATGTTTCTGGCTGCCGGCGGTAAACTGAGGACCGACGATATCTGGCTCAGAATCTTATTAGTTTCCTTTGGAACATTAGTAGCCTGGTGGTATGTGAAAAAACGGAATTAAAATTAATAGAAATTTTATCCTGCCAAATTTATCTTGACTTAATCCTTTGTCGGTGTTAAGATATTTTTTGCGGATAAAATTTGCGAGAGTGGCGGAACTGGCAGACGCGCACGTTTGAGGGGCGTGTGAGTTATCTCGTACGGGTTCAATTCCCGTCTCTCGCACCAAATGAATATTTAAGCCTTTGCTTGTTTACTATTGAGTAGTAAACGCGCAAAGGCTTTTTTGTTATAAATTTTTTGATATCCTCCGAAAGGAAGAATGGTCGAATGATCTGCTGATTCTGTTTAGTTATGTAGAATCAATTTTTTCATAGCCCATAAACTGAAAATGATTTAAAGATGCATGCTTTAATAAGTGGCAGAAAAGATTAAAAAGTTTTTATGCCCCTCAGTGTAAGGGAGCCATCCCTTCTTACAGAAAAGACTTGAGCGACCCAGGTCAGGCAATCTGTTGTGGTTATAATTCCGGCTGTGGCCATGGTATCTCCGGGATTAATTAAATTGCTGACATCTTTAGTAAGTGTGTCCCAAAGGGGGCCGTCGGCTCCGGGAAAAGCTTCAGGTGGTTGGACAACTGTGCCGTTAAAAAGAGCGGTATCATCGTTAAGTTGGGATTGGCCATCGGCTACAATATAGGTAGTCTTGGCTTTTAGGGGTCCTTCCGGGGCGGTAAAGCCTTCTATATCTGTTTCCACAATTTGAGTAGCGAAGGTTA
>JAAXZE010000197.1 GCA_012720075.1 Clostridia bacterium | reverse complement strand
TGGCTTGGTGCCCCCACCCGGCGGCCATTTTCACCAGGTCTTTTATCGAACTAACTCCATCCATGCTGCTCATTTTTGTATGTAAATGCAATTCAATTCTTTTTTCCGGGGCTTGGTCAGTTCTGGTTTTTATCTCAAAAGAATTAATATCTTGGACCATAAGATTAAGCTCCTGAGAAAACCGGTCGATTTGGGCAGTGCCTTTTACCATTAAACCCGGACAAGAACTGATTTTTTCTGCAATTTCTTCTATTTCATTCTGCTCTTTAATGATTTTACAGGTAATGGAATCCGTTAAATCGGTTAAATTAAATACTAAAATGGCTCTTCCTGTTTTTAGCTGCTTGATTTCTATATCAAAGGCTTTGCCGCAAATTATCAGATTAGGTTCTTCTTCAATAACGTCTTTAATTTTTTTAATCTCGCCTTTTATTTTTTTTCCCAAAATAATTTCCTCGTTATTTGATTTTGAAACTACTTCTTTGTCATTATTGGCAATGGAAGTATTGTTGGAAAGACTTTTTTCGGCGGTTGTATCTGGTGTTTCTTCCTTGTTTAACGGTACAGGTTCAATATTCTCATCAAACTTGAGACTAATCATCGGTTTGTATTCAGTAAAGATAGCCAATAATTCTTCCATAAACTTAATGCAGCCGTGTTTAGTAAGGTATTTTACGCCTAATTGGCTTCCCAAAAAAATTTCCAGCATATTTTCCTTTTCATTTAACCGCCAGTAGCTGTTAGCCATCCAACCTTGGGCGCTTGGGTATTTGGCATATAAAAAACTTAAAAAATTATTCCAGTTATCTTTTAGAAAAGCTTGCAAAGAAGAATAATTAATTTTAGGTTTTAAAATTATTTTATTTACTTCCGGCAAAAGCTTGGCAATTGATTGGCGACAATTATCCAACAAGCTAAAGGATGGCAATTCAGGACAACAAAAATAGATTTCCCAAGTATTATGAACCTGGGAAACATTAACTTTCGATATAGTAATTCTCTGAAGAAAATCTTTGACCTCATCAGGTAAAGAATTATTAGCAAACAGTGAATTTTCTATTAGGTTAGGCTCCATTTCAGTCCTCCGCTAAGATAATTTCACTTTATGAACACCATTTAAACTTTCCAATGTTGCAATGATATTGTTTATATTGGCTTTGGCAGGAAGCTTGACTAAGATTTCCAACTGAATGGTTTGATTGTCATGTTTTTCTCTAATAACTTCGATATTTTTAATATTTATTTCATAATCACCTAAGGTACTGCAGACTAAACCAATTTGGCCCGGCTTATCGTCCATTTCAACATGAAGAGTATGGAGTCGTTTTTTTAGATTAACGGCATTCTCCAGCCTGTACAGATAGACTAAAGAAATATATACAATTATTGTAGTTACTATAGCAGCCAGATATGACCCGGAACCTACAGCTAAACCTATACCAGCGACAACCCAGAGGGTAGCTGCCGTTGTAAGCCCCTTCACACTGGCACCGGAGCGCATTATGGCACCCGCTCCTAAAAAACCAATGCCGCTGACCACTTGGGCAGCAATTCGGGCCGGGTCAATATTTGTTCGATAGGAAAATTCTAAAAAAATAGAGATAGAGACAATCATGATTAAAGAAGAACCCACAGAAACTAATGTGTGGGTTCTAAATCCTGCCGCTTTATTTACAGCCTCTCTTTCCAAGCCGATTATTCCACCTAACAGTGCCGCCAATAAAAGTCGCAGGATAATTTCTAACTCCCAGACCATTTGATCAACTCCTAGCCAATGGATACGTTTTTGGCAATCTCCCAGTACATTTTTAAACGATAAGCAAAGCCTTTAACCAATCCTAATTTTTCTTCCTTCATTACATGGGATAATTCTTCGAGAATAACCTCTTTTACTTTTAGTTTATTTTGGGCGGCATATTTTGTTAATGCTACTTCAACTCCAAATCTTGAGATTTGTAAATTATTGATCTTAAAAAGTAAGTCTTTTTTCACAATTCTTTGGCCTGAAAGAAAGGGAGCAATAACCTGGGCCCAATCGGTAGTCATCCGTCCTTTGCCAAAAATACCCACAATCATATCACAGTTTTCTTTTAAATGACTAAGCATTGCTTCAATATGGCTTATTTTAAGTCCTATTAAATCAGCATCCAAAAAGAATATGTATTCACTTTTTGCCGCCTTGGCTCCTGCCAGCATAGCCCCGCCTTTTCCGACATTTCGTTCTAAGTCAATGAGCTTAACCGGGTAAGACCTGACAATAGCTGCCGTATTATCAGTAGAACCGTCATTGACAACTATTATTTCTTCTAATTCAGGTATCTTAATTAAGACATCTAATACTTTCCCGATATATTTTTCTTCATTATAAGCAGGGACAACAGCACTGACAGCCATATTGATCCCCCTTTTAAGAATTCAGGTATTCAATTACCTTTTCTACTACTTCATTAAGGGCTACATCGCTTGCCTCTTTTTCCGTTCTAAGTTTAAATTCCACCAGCCCTTCGGTTACGCTTTTATTGCCGATAGTTAGTCGTACCGGGAAGCCAATTAAATCGGCATCTTTAAATTTAACTCCCGGTCGTTCATTACGGTCATCCAGAAAAGCCTCAATACCTGCGGAAATTAGTTTTTGATAGATTTCTTCAGCGATTCTCATATGTTCCGGATCTTTAGCAGATATCGGAATGATAACAACGTGGTACGGTGCAATGGCTTTTGGCCAAATTATACCGTTTTCATCATAATTTTGCTCAACACAAGCAGCCATGGTTCGAGTTACACCAATTCCGTAACAACCCATAACCATTAGCCTTTCCTGGCCCTTTTCGTCCAAATATTTGGCATTTAATGCCTGGCTGTATTTGGTACCCAGTTTAAATACCTGACCTACTTCAATACCTCGAGCTAATTCCAGTTTTTCACCGCATTTTGGACAGGGCTCGCCCGGCTCAATAGACCGCAAGTCAAAATAACCTTTAACTTTAAAATCCCGTTCCGGATTTACATTAACATAATGATATTCTTCCTGGTTAGCGCCACAAACGACGTTAGTAAGGTATTGTACTTCCAAATCGGCATAAATTGGTATATTTAATTCACCTACAGGTCCTACATATCCTGGATTACAACCGGTAATTCCTCGCACAACTTCTTCGGAAGCCAGTTGCAAATTATAACAGGGATGTATTTTTTGAACCTTGACTTCATTAATGTTTCTGTCACCCCGTATTAAAACGGCAATAACTTGGTCATCGGCTTGATAAAATAATGTTTTAATGCAGTCTTGGGGTGTAATCTTTAAAAAGTCGGCAACTTCATCAATGGTTTTCGCTCCCGGTGTATGTACTTTTTCCATAAATTTGGGTTCCGTTTTTTCTTTTACATCCGGTTTGCAGGGAGCGATTTCGATATTTGCGGCATAATCACATTCAGTACAGTAAACTATTTGGGCCTCTCCATTCTCGGCTAATACCATGAATTCATGGCTGACATTGCCTCCAATGGCTCCCGAATCTGCTTCAACAGGTCTGAATTTTAGACCGCAGCGGGAAAAAATATTGATATAGGCATTATACATTTTCCTGTAACTTATTTCCAAGCCTTCTTCATCTTTATCAAAGGAATATAAGTCTTTCATTATAAATTCTCGCCCGCGCATTAAGCCAAATCTAGGTCTTTTTTCATCACGATATTTGTTTTGAATCTGATATAGCAGTAATGGCAATTGACGATATGAATTAACCTCACCGCGGACTAAATCGGTTATTATCTCTTCATGGGTAGGCCCTAAACAAAAATCCCTGTTATGACGATCCTTCAAACGGAACATCTCTTCGCCGTAAACATGCCAACGACCGGTTTCCAACCATAATTCAGCCGGTTGAATTATGGGCAATAATAATTCCTGCCCGCCGGCTTTATCCATTTCATCCCTGATAATATCCTGAATTTTTTTCAATACTCTTTGCCCTAATGGCAAATAAGTATAAATACCTGCAGCACTTTTTCTAATAAAACCAGCCCTCAATAATAATTGATGGCTGATTATTTCAGCTTCTGCAGGGGTTGAACGTAATGTAGGCACAAAACTTTCACTATACTTCATGAAAATCACTTCTCCTTAATTCTTCAATTTCCGCCAGTAAAGCTGGTAAAAGTTCATCTTCTTTAACTTTTCTTACTATCTTACCTTTTTTGAAAATCAAACCCTGTCCTTTGCCGCCGGCAATACCCAGATCGGCTTCCCTGGCTTCTCCGGGACCATTGACAACACAACCCATGATAGCCAATTTTAAAGGAACGTCAAGATCTTGGGTACGTTTGTCCACTTCATTGACCAGGTTAAGAAGATCAATTTGGCAACGACCGCAAGTAGGACAGGATATTATTTCCACTCCACTTTTTCGTA
Source organism: Clostridia bacterium (assembly GCA_012720075.1). Lineage (GTDB taxonomy): Bacteria > Bacillota > Peptococcia > Peptococcales > BICA1-8 > JAAXZE01. The sequence continues at coordinate 9,138 of JAAXZE010000197.1, read as the reverse complement.
AACCCAAAGCCCTAAGTATCTCCTTAGCTATCGGGATTTCCAGAAGGGGGTCTCCGGTCAGGGAAACTCTGATAGTATCACCTATACCATCGTTTAACAATGAACCTATACCGATGGCAGACTTAATAATGCCATATTTTTCTGTACCTGCTTCTGTTACGCCTAAATGCAAGGGATAAGGAACCAGTTTGGCTATTTCCCGATAAGCTTCGATCATCAGGGGAACATGGGAGGCTTTTAAAGAAATTTTAATTTTGTAAAAGTTATTATCCTCTAAAATTTTTACATGTCGCAAAGCACTTTCTACCAAACCTAAGGCCGTAACGCCATGATATTTTTCCAAGATATCTTTTTCCAGCGAACCGGAATTTACTCCTATCCTTATAGGAACATCATAATATGCAGCTGCATGAACCACTTCTCTTACCTTTAAGGCATTACCTATGTTGCCGGGGTTTATTCTTAAGCCCTGGACACCGTTTTTTACGGCCTTAATAGCCAGTCGATAGTCAAAATGAATATCAGCCACCACCGGAATGGGGCTTTGGGCACAGATTTCCTTTAAACTGTCTGCCGCTTGCCCATCAGGCACGGCAACCCTTATGATTTGGCAGCCAATGTCTGCCAATTGCATTATTTGTTTAAGGGTAGCCTGGGCGTCCCGGGTATCGGTATTGGTCATTGACTGGATGCTTATCGGGTAATCAGAACCGATACCTACAGACCCTAAATTAAAATTGATGGTTTTTCTACGGGTAATCACAATTATCACCACTATGAACAGAAAATAAACAGTAGTTACTTATTTAAACAGTCTTACTATATCTTGATAGGTTACAAAAAGCATAAAAGTCATCAATAACGCAAAGCCGATAATAGTAACAAAATTTTCTTTTTTGGCATCTATCGGTTTACCCCGTAGTCCTTCAATACTTAAAAAAATCAGTTTGCTTCCGTCTAAGGCTGGAATAGGAAGTAAATTTAATAGACCTAAATTGATAGAAAGTAAAGCAGTCAAATTTATTAAATAAATAAGACCAAAACGAGCTGATTCTCCAATAAGTTGAACAATTCCTACCGGACCCGCAACATCTCCGGTGTCTACTTGCCCGCTAAACATTTGGACAATGGCCAAAAACGTTAATTTAATGATATCCCAGGTCCGTTGTAAAGCCAAACTTACTGCTTTTAAAGGATTGACTTTGTTCCAATAGGTATTGGGGGAAACACCTATTAATCCAATATTATTTTCAGGGTCTAATTGAGGGGTAATCTTATAGTGTAAGGTTTGGCCTTTGCGGTCAATAGTAAAAGCCAATTCTTGTTCCGGCTGGCTATGGATTATTTTTACCATCTCAGACCATTGGGTTACTTCTTGCCCATCAATGGCAACTATTTTATCCCCTGATTTAAGACCGGCTTCTTCCGCAGGACTATTGGGAATAACCTCGCCAATTATGGTACTGTCATCAGCAGTAGGTATTCCTACAAAGGAAAAAACCAAAGCAAATAAAAGGACGGCCAGGAAAAAATTCATTAGTGGACCGGCTACAATTACGGCAGCTCTTTGGCCTACGGTTTTACTATTAAATCTTTTAGGGTCATTTTTGATCAGTACATCTTCTTCCTCAATTCCGGTTTCACCGGTCATTTTAACATAGCCACCAATAGGTAATATACGAATCGAATAAAGGGTTTCTCCTTTTTGAGTCGAAAAGGCCTTGGGACCCATTCCGATACTAAACTCTTCAACCCTTATTCCTACCAGTTTAGCTATTATAAAATGACCAAACTCATGGACAGAAATAAGTAAACCAAAAACAATAAGAGCAAAAATAAGTGTTTGCAAAATTATCACCCCAATAATAAGTACTGTCTCTCTGCTTCTATTCTAGCCCACTTATCGATTTCCAGCAAATCATCCAGACAATAATCATCAATCGGGTTATGTTTTTCCAACACCTTTTCGATTAAGAGAGGAATTTCTAAAAATGTTAGATTGCCTTGTAAAAAAAGTTCTACCGCAACTTCATTGGCTGCATTTAAGACAGTAGGAAAGGTTTGCCCTTTCTTCCCTACTTCATAAGCTAACTTAAGACAAGGAAATCTTTCCATATCAGGCGGAAAAAATTCTAGTTTCCCAACCTTTGTTAAGTCCAGTTTTGGAAATGAATTTGTTGTCCGATTAGGGTAGGTCAGAGCATACTGGATAGGTACTCGCATATCCGGCAAACCTAAGTGAGCCAATATGGAACCATCGCCGTATTTTACCATAGAGTGTACTATACTTTGTGGGTGAATCACAACTTCAATATCTTCGTAGGGAACCGAAAATAACCAATGGGCCTCAATTACTTCCAGCCCCTTGTTCATCATAGTTGCTGAATCAATGGTAATTTTTTTTCCCATATTCCAATTGGGGTGTTTTAATGCTTCTTTAGGTGTAACCTTTGCTAATTCTTCTTTGCTATAATTTCTAAAAGGCCCGCCTGAAGCTGTTAAAATAATCTTGCCCAAAGCCTGACGTTGAGGTTCCAAACATTGCATTATTGCCGAGTGTTCACTGTCTACCGGTATTATTTTGGCTCCAGATTTTTTTTGGGCCCTTTCTACCAACTCACCTGCAGCAACAATAGTTTCTTTGTTGGCTAATGCTACATCAATCCCTAATTCTATTGCTTTCAGGGTAGGCCGGATACCACTGGCTCCGGAAACAGCGGTTATCAATAAATCAAGATCTGTTGCTTCCAAAGATTGCAAAATCCCTTCGATACCGTACAATACTTTAAGAGATAAATCTTTTAATCTTTCTTCAACTAACTTAAAACTATCCCAATGGGTAAGAATAACAAATTCAGGATTATATTTGTGAACTTGTTGTATTATTAAATCAGTATTTTTATGGGCAGATAATATTTGCACCTTAAAGCCTTGCAATTCATCTATTACTTCTAACGTTTGGGTTCCAATAGAGCCGGTACTTCCTAAAAGAGCAATTTTTTTCATAGTTTCAAATTATGTTCTCCTTTGTTTATTTTTGTTGTGAATTAATACTTTTGCTATTAGCAATACTATTGGACCAATAAAGACCCCTTTAATTCCCATCAGTCTCAGGCCGGCAAAAACCGAAACCAAGGTAGCCAATGGATGCAGACCGATACTGGCTCCTAAAATTTTCGGTTCGATCAATTGCCGAACTATGACCAGAATGGCATATAACATCAGCAACAATACCCCAAGTTTATAATTTCCGATTAATAAAAACCAGAGGGACCAGGGAATAAATATGGCCCCAGGACCTAAAATAGGCAATAAATCAAATAGACCTACTAAGACACCAATAGTAAACGGATATTCAAATCCTAAAATATATAAACCAATCACTGCCTGGATAGCAGTCAAGGAAACCAAAAACAATTGGGCCCTTAAAAAACCGTTCAAAGCAGCAACAAGAGTACTGACTAAATTGTTTAAAGGCAATAAAGCCCGGGGCGGAATCAAATTAATAAAGTAATTAATTATCAGTTCTTTATCTTTACTAATAAAAAATGTAGCAACAGCCGATACAATTATTATCGTAAAAACTAAAGGCAAAAAGGTTAAGAAATTAATCAGCCGTTCCGTACTTTTACCCAAGAATATTTTAAATGTATTGGCAAATTCCATTATATTATCTTGAACTGCACTTTGAACTTCAAGAGGCAAAGGATTGTCCGAAATAAATAATCTTATCTCTGTTAATATCCTATGACCCTCATCGATAATATATCTGCTTAAATTGGGAATTATACCCGAAAACTCCATAAGCTCCACAACCATCCTAGAGCTTATTAAAACCAGAAATACAGAAAAAATGCCTAAAACTATGGTTAAGGACAAAACTACGGCCAGGCTTCGTCCTATCCTAACCTTTTGCTCTAAGGTATTAACTAAAGGGTCAATGATGATTGCAATAATAATTGCCAGCAAAAATGGGCTTAAAGCACCTAATAAAGCATCGGTCGCGGTAAGAAAAAAAGGAAAAATATATTGAACTAATAAAAATAAACCAAGAATTCCAACCACAATAGTGGTTACAATAACCAAAACTTTCAACTGATTATTAAAATCAGTGCGCAATTTATCACCCCAAATTTATCTATTTAAAAAAAATAATAGATAATATAAAACAGGTGCTGTAAGAATTGTACTGTCAAATCGGTCCAAAATCCCACCATGACCGGGAATTATTTGTCCGGAATCTTTGACGCCGGTCATTCTTTTAAAAGCACTTTCTACTAAATCTCCTATTTGCCCCAAAACAGATATTAATATGGTAGAACAAAGTAATAAAGGCAATTGTAAAATAGGGAAGATCCAATTGTAAATAATAGCAGCTAAAAGGCTGGTTAATAATCCCCCTAAAGCCCCTTCTTTTGTTTTATTGGGGCTTATTATCGGGGCCAGCTTATTTTTGCCGAAAAACCTGCCGGCAAAGTAAGCACCGGTATCCGTTGACCAAATAACAACAAATAGATAAACTACTAAATGAATTCCGTTATCTAGTGTCCGTAATAAAATAATATGGGCTAAAGACCACCCAACATAAATTAAAACAAAAAAATTAGCCGCAATGTCTTCTATTCTTATCTCGGGGTAGTTTGCCAGTGTAATTAAAAGAATACTGATTAAACCTAAGCCGATTCCCAGTTCAAGCCACAGATGGGACTGTTGCCAGGCACCGGCAATAATAAGCATTTCTCCCAGGATTATCGGCCCAAGAAAGGTTTTAAAACCTTTAATTTTTAACATTTTCCTAAATTCTATCGTTCCGATAATAACCAGGGCGGCAACCAAAACTGCCAGCAACCAATCGCCTTTAATTATGACCCAAATTAGTGCTGGGATACCAATGAGAGCACTTAAAAATCTTAACCACAGCATATTTACACCACACTTAACTTAAATTTATCCCGCCAAATCTTCTATCTCTGTTTTGAAAATCATAAATCGCATTAATTAGATGCTGCGGCTTAAAATCCGGCCACAAAACATTTGTTACCCATAATTCTGAATAAGCTATTTGCCATAATAAAAAATTACTTAGACGCATTTCGCCGGACGGCCGTATCAATAAATCAGGGTCAGGCATATTGGAGGTATAAAGAAAACGGCTGATTAAATCCTCATTAATATCTTGGGGTGTAATTTCACCATTTGCAATTTTCTGGCAGATTTTTTTCACCGCTTGAGTAATTTCAGCCCTCCCCCCATAGTTTAAAGCAACGTTCAAAACAAGTTTATTATTATCTTTGGTTTTTTCAGCAGCTTTTTTGATATATTCCAAAGTCTTTTCAGGCAGTTCATCTAAAATACCTATCGGATTTATTTTAATACCGTTTCGGTCTAATAAATCCAATTCCCTTTCAATATATTCAACAACTAAATTCATTAAGGTGTTGACTTCTTCCTTAGGTCTTTTCCAATTTTCAGTGGAGAAAGCGTAAACAGTAAGATAGGAAATATTAATTTCCACGCAAAATTCAATAATCTGTTTTAGCGTTTCTACACCCGCCCGATGACCGGCTACTCTAGGCAATCCTCTATTAGTTGCCCATCTGCCGTTACCATCCATAATAATTGCAATATGCTTAGGCAATGGTTTTTTTAATATATCACTTTTTTGTATGGTTTTATTTTTTGAAAAGAGAGCCATCTTAACCTCCAACAACCTTCCTATCTTTCCCTTTATATGATATAAGAAACCCCTCTTAATGTAAACTAGAGGGGTAAATAAAGTTAATCCTTCTCTAATGGATCATAATGATATGCTGCTAAAATACTAACCGTTTTGACGGAGGTTTCCTGCACTCGAACTGCTCTCAATGAACCTGGCGGTTCATTGAGAAATTCAATTTTTTCTATCCGATAACCTTCGTGAATTAGCATTTTTTGGGCAACATTTAATTCTAAGGCTAAAAATCGACTAAAATCCATGGCATCAAATTTCCATAATTTCTTCTTCTTTTTTGCTTAATACTTTTTCTACTTCGGCTATATATTTATCTGTAATTTTTTGAATATCTTCTTGAGCCTTTTTGCTTTCATCTTCAGTAATTTCTTTTGCTTTTTCCAAAGATTTCACTTCTTCGTTTGCGTCCCTGCGAATATTTCTTATTCCTACCTTAGCTTCCTCCGCTTTCTTTTTAACGGTTTTAACCAATTCTTTCCTACGTTCTTGAGTTAATTGAGGAATGGCAATTCTTATGACCGTGCCATCACTGGAAGGATTGAGACCTAAATCTGATTTAAGAATAGCTTTTTCAATGCTTGAAATAATGCTTTTATCCCAGGGTTGAATAACCAACAATCTTGGTTCCGGCGCAGTAATATTGGCCATTTGGTTAATTGGAGTAGGCACACCATAGTAATCTACTTGTACTTTTTCCAATATTGCCGGGTTTGCACGACCTGCCCGCAAAGAAGCAAAATCTTTACGAAGCACTTCAAGGGTTTTTTGCATCCTTGTTTCAGAATCTTTTAGAATTTCATCAATCATTTTTCTCCCTCCCAACATATGTTCCAATATTTTCACCCATTATTACCTTTTTAATATTTCCGGCCTCATTAATACTAAAGACAATAATGGGAATATTATTATCCATACATAGTGAGGCTGCAGTAGAATCCATTACACCCAAGCCTTTATTTAAAACGTCTATGTACCCCAAGTCGGTAAATTTTTTAGCCTCAGGATTAACAACAGGGTCAGCATCATATACCCCATCAACCTTCTTGGCCATTAATATTACTTCCGCTTCTATTTCAGCAGCTCTTAATGCCGCTGTAGTATCGGTGGAAAAATAAGGATTGCCTGTTCCGGCAGCAAAAATTACTACTCTGCCCTTTTCTAAATGGCGGATAGCTTTTCTGCGGATATAGGGTTCTGCCACTTGGCGCATTTCGATAGCGGTTTGAACTCTTGTCACAACATTATGATTTTCTAAAGCATCCTGAAGAGCTAAAGAATTAATTACCGTTGCCAACATTCCCATGTAGTCGGCTGTTGCCCTGTCCATTCCTTTGGCACTACCGGCCACACCCCGCCATATATTTCCACCGCCTACTACTATGGCTACTTCCACCCCTAGGGCAACAATTTCCGCTATTTGTTGAGCTATTGAATTTAATATTTCCTGATTAATTCCAAACCCTAGATTTCCTGCCAGGGCTTCCCCACTAAGCTTTACCACAACCCGTTTATATTTTGGCTGATCCATAACCACAATTACCTCCAGTTTATTATCTTCTACATTTTATCTATAATCCCTTTTCCAATTTCAGCAAAGTTAAGCATTATTTTTAAAAAAGAGAACACTAGGTGTTCTCTTTGTGGTTATTTTTTATTAACTTCAGCCATTACTTCCGCAGCAAAATCTTCTTTTTTCTTTTCGATTCCTTCACCTAATTCGAAACGAACAAAACGACGAACTTTAATATTTTCTCCGGTTTCTGCAATGGCTTCTGCAATCAACTGACCAACGGTTTTTTCATCATCTTTAATATATGGTTGTTCTAAGAGACAAACTTCTTTAAAATATTTCTCTATTCTTCCCTCAACCATTTTATCAACGATTTTTTCAGGTTTTCCTTCATTTAAAGCTTGGGCTATTAAGATTTCCTTTTCTTTTTCAATAACATCTTGAGGTACATCTTCTTTTGAAATAAATTCCGGTTTGCTGGCAGCAATTTGCATGGCAATATTTTTGGCTAATTCTTGGAATTTTTCAGTTTTGGCCACAAAATCCGTTTCACAGTTTACTTCTACCAATACACCAATTTTGCCGCCCATATGTATATAAGATGTAACTGCTCCTTCAGCAGCAATTCGGCCGGCCTTTTTAGCCGCTTGAGCCAAACCTTTTTCCCGCAAATACTCTATAGCCTTTTCCATATTGCCACCGGTTTCAACAAGTGCTTTTTTGCAATCCATCATTCCGGCACCGGTAACTTCCCGCAGTTCTTTTACCATAGCAGCGGAAAAAGTCATAACGTAAACCTCCTTTAATTATTTGAATCATTTATAGAATAACCAAAGAGAGGGGTAGCCATAACTGGGGTCCATATTTCCCCATCTGGTTACCCCTCCATTTTTTAATTTTATTCTTCTGTTACTAAAGTGGTATTACCTTGTTTTGCTTCTAAAACTGCATCAGCCATTACAGCTGTCAATAATTTTACAGCTCTTATGGCATCGTCATTGCCGGGTATTACATAATCAACTTCATCGGGGTCACAGTTAGTATCAACGATAGAAACAACAGGTATACCAAGACGTTTTGCTTCAGCAACAGCAATTCTTTCTTTCCTGGGATCGATAACAAAAAGTGCGCCGGGAAGTTCAGGCATATTTTTAATGCCGCCTAAAAATCTTTCTAAGCGCTCCCTTTCGCCCCTTAATTTAATTACTTCTTTTTTCGGCAAAACAGACATTGTTCCCTCTTCTTCCATTCTTTCCAGTTCAAAGAGGCGATCAATCCGTTTTTTAATGGTACCGTAGTTGGTCAGCATCCCGCCTAACCATCTTTCATTAACAAAATATTCACCGCATCTAATAGCTTCTTCTTTCACAGTTTCTTGCGCCTGTTTTTTAGTACCTACAAAAAGGATAGGTTTCCCTTCCATTGCGACTTGACGAATAAATTCATAAGCTTCAACTACTTTTTTTACGGTTTTTTGCAAGTCAATAATGTAGATACCATTGCGCTCTGCGAAAATATAAGGAGCCATTTTAGGATTCCAGCGTCTGGTTTGATGACCGAAATGAACACCGGCTTCTAAAAGTTGTTTCATGGAGATAACGGCCATTTTAAGGCACCTCCTTTCCCGTTGGTTTTTTCCTCCGCATTTTTCATTCCTACCTTAGACCTTAAAAGGCACCCTAAGGTAGATCCAAAAGCGTGTGTAATCACACCAAATGTTATTTTAACACAGCAGTTTAATTAAAGCAATATTTTTCCTAAATCAATATTACTATTATAAATTGCAAGTTTAAATGCCCACCATATTTTGTAAATTCCCTGATCAAGCGATATGTAGTTCCTGGATGTCAAGGGCGAGTGCTTTTTGCTCGTGTATTTACCCTTGACATCCATACAC
>JAAXZE010000196.1 GCA_012720075.1 Clostridia bacterium | reverse complement strand
GTCTGAATTCGGCATTACGCCAGAAAGTTAATAAGGTTTTTTCCTTCAGGGCAACATAATAAAGGGAAAAATTAGTACCGGCCATAAACATAAACAGGATTACTATCCAGTAAATTAACGGGTTGTCATAAAAGGCCAAGCTTTCATTTTTTATGGAACAGCCGGAAGTGGCTACGGTAACCAGGGCATGGCAAAGGGCGTCAAAAAAGGGCATGCCGGAAAGCCAAAGCAAAACAAATAAAACCCCGGTCATTATTACATAGGTGAGCCACAGGATTAACGACGTTTGGCTGATCCTGGGCCTGATTTTTTGCACTATACTTCCCGGGATCTCGGCCCTGAACAGCTGGGTTCCTCCCGCCTTCAGCGAGGACATTAGAGCAATAAACAAAACAATAATCCCCATGCCTCCCAGCCAATGGGTTAGACTCCGCCAGAATAAAACTGCATGGGAAACCTGATTCAAATCATTAATAACGGTAGCCCCGGTAGTGGTAAAACCGGCCATGGATTCAAAAAATGCATCTGTAAAATAATTGAAGGTATTTGTCGCTAAATAGGGAATAGTACTAATTAAAGAAGCCAACAGCCAGCTTATGGTAACCAAAGCCAGAGCTTCCCTTAGGAATAATTCATCTTTATAGCGCAAAGTGGTTTTGTTGATTACAAGCCCCGATAAAAAAACAATAAAACCCCAAAACAGAAAAACCAGCCAATCCCCTTCTCCATAGTAAAGCCCGGGTAATACAGGCAATAGCATGGAAATCCCAAGAATCATTAAAATTGTACCAATAAATGACATTAAACTTAATACTTGCATCTCCAACCTCACAAAATAAAACAAAAATATAGTGATATGTTAATCCTAATTCTATTATATTTGGATAATTTTTTAAACCAAAAAATCTTTTATTGCATTAATAACAGCCACCGGAAAACCGGCAACCATGCGGGATCTTGTCCCCATGATAACAAAAAGGGGTAAAAAGGCAATTTTAAGTACTATTATATCCTTTTATTTTATGTTTTTGGTATAAGGAGTGATATCTCTATGGAAGAGCGTTTTCGCAATTTCGAAGAAAAAAGGGCGGAAATGTTCCGGGAGCTTATAAAAAGAGCCTGGTACGGGAACCTGGGTAACAATGATCTTAACCAAATCCTTTCCCACATGCAAGAAAAATACGGCTACAAAAAAGAAGAAATCGCTTTTTTAAGAAACCATATCCGTTTATTAATGGGCTTAAACCCCAGGGGTGATGAAGAATTCAGCGATGAAACGGAACAAGTTAAAAATTTCGGCAAGGTCAGTGCTCCTGTTATTAATAAAATAACAGGTGTCTGTGAACTTTGCGGTGATGACCTGGAAAAATACGATTGTTTTCAAGTTTGTAAATACGAAGCCCAAATTTACCGGAGGAGCGAAGGACCGGAAATAACGGAAAACAAGTGCTACAGCTGCGGCCAATGTGTAGCCCAATGTTCTTATGGCGCAATAGCGGACAAGGCTGAGTTTCTCCCCTTAATTAACCTCCTCAAAGATGAAAATACCCCGGTTTTTGCCGCAGTTGCCCCCTCGATTGCCGGACAGTTCGGAGAAAACATTACTCTGGGC
>JAAXZE010000195.1 GCA_012720075.1 Clostridia bacterium | reverse complement strand
TCCATACTATGGACAGAACCTTCCGATAACAGTCAGGCCTATATTCTTGAAAAAATAAAATAAATTATATAGTCCGAAAACATGATTCATGTCGAAAAAATTATGTTTCATGCAGCAGACGGTTTTTTAGAGAAAATTTTGCTAGAGTGAAGAAAAGGGAAAGACTCTGCAAATTATCAAAATAAAACGGAGGAATTGTCATGAAAAAACTATTTGTACTAATGATGGTGCTTGTAACGGCACTGAGTCTTGCAGCCTGCGGAGGGCGGGATACCCAAGAGGCGGGAGAAATGACTACTACTGAGGCAGAGGATTGGCCATATAAGAACGTGACCCGTGAGCAGATTCAGGCCATTAATGATGTCCTAACTGAACTGGAACCTTTGTACAATGAAGCGGTAACATTGGCTCAGAAAAACGGTTGGGAAGAGGATGAACTTACTGTAAAGGAACTTAATACCGTTTATATGTTGATTGACGCCGGAAAATACGGCGCAGCCAATCCAAGTGATTTCGGCGACATTTCCAAAGAGGATATGGATCTTTTCGTGGAGCAGTATCAGATTGTTTTAGGAGCAATGCCTGATTTAATCGCCAGGGTCAGTGAGATTTACGAAAAATAACAATTAAATAAAGGTCGATGCGGTAATCCCCATCAGCTTTTAAAAAAAGGAGGAGATGAAAAATGTTATCGATGTTCATAGTAATTATCGTAATTGCTGCGGTCATAGTTCTATGGGTAATTTCCACCCAGCGCAAACTGGTCACCCTTGATGAGAATATTGACAATGCCATGAGCCAGATCGGGGTGCAGCTGTCCAGCCGTTTTGATGCCCTAACGGCTCTTTTGGATTTGACAAAGGGCTATGCCAAGCATGAAAGCGAAACACTGATTGAAACCATTAAATCAAGAAGAAGCGTGATTACGGCCAAATCCACACCGGAGGATGTGCTGCGCCAAGAAGGGATTATTTCCGAAGCCCTGGGAAGGATTGCCATGGTAACGGAGCAATACCCCGAATTAAAAGCAAATCAAACCTATATGAAAACCATGGATGCGGTACAAACCTATGAGAATATGGTGCGCACCAGCCGCCTTATTTACAACGACAGTGTAACCAAGCTGAACCGTGAAATCCGAATGTTTCCGGTTTCCTTGATTGCCGGAATGTTAGGTTTTCAGCAAAGAGAGTATCTGGAGGAACAGGCGGCCAAGGCTGATATGCCAAGTATGAAATGAGGTGCTTTATGGGCAAAAGAGTGAGATACCTTGTCCTATGCTTTGTCCTCCTGTTTTTCCTACCTCTCCCTACTTTGGCAGCCAATCGGGTAAATACCATAGATATACAGGCTGTCATTTACGAGGATGGCTCCATGTACATTGTGCAGGATTGGGTAGGAAGCTTTGAGGAAGGAACTGAAGTCTATATTCCCATGAATGGGCCCGATTACCTGACCATCAGTGAGTTAAAAGTCTTTGACCAAAAGGGTGGTTATGAGACCGTACCCCATTGGAACATTGACTGGAGTTTTGAAGAAAAGGCGAGAAAATGCGGTATTAACTACACGGACAGCGGTTATGAAATCTGTTTCGGAATTAGCCAGTATGGGGAAAACCGCTATGCTATTGAATATAAGCTGGATAATGCAGTGGGCGGTTACACCGACAGAGACGGCGTAAATTTCCGCTTTGTTAATGACGGGATGAATACCATCCCTACCGATGTGAAGGTAGAAATCCGGCTGGCCGATGGTACGCCCATCACCGACGAAACTGCCGACGTATGGGGCTTTGGCTATACAGGTGAGGTGGAGTTTGCAGATGGAGGCATCCTTGCTTACACCACTACCCCCCTCACTGCGGAAAACCATGTGACGGTAATGTTTGCCCTGGATAAAGGAATCCTCTCTCCTTCACGGCAGGAACCGGGAAGTTTTGAAGAAGTGCGGGAAAAAGCCTTTCAAGGCAGTGATTATGATTATAGTGGCTCCGGCGAAGAAGCATCCCTATTTAGCGTAATTGTCACCTTCGTGTTGTCCTTCGGAATACCTTTGGGACTGGTTATTGGGATTCCCAGGATAAAAAAGAAAAGGGAAGAGAAAAAACGGCAGCGGTTTGCAGAAAAGTTTGGCTATTTTAGAGAACTTCCTAACGAAGGCAACCAAAGCGCCACTTATGCGTTAGGGAAAATGTTTAATATATGTGAGGATGGGGCCATTCTGGCCACAGGGATGCTGCGGCTGGTCCAACTTGGCTGCCTGTCCCCGGTGGAATCCCGGGAAGTGGGCTTTATGGGCAGGGTAAAAGAAACGGTCAGCCTGCGGCTTACGGGCAGCCGACATGACCAGATGAACGAGTATGATGAGTACCTCTATACGGTATTGGAGGGAGCGGCCGGCCCTGATGCCACTTTGCAGGCCAGGGAACTGGAACGCTTTGCCAATAGAAATGACAAGCTGCTCCGTGCTTATATTGAAAAGCATGAAAGTACGGGCAAAGTCTATTTGAAACAAAAACACTGCCTGAAGCGTTGGAATATTCCTGTCAAACTCACCAACTTGACACCGGCCGGTGAACAGGAGTTAGGCCAGCTAATGGGGTTCAAAAAGTATCTGGAAGATTTTTCACTGGTTGCTGAGCGGGGTGTCAAGGAAATGCCTATTTGGCGGGAACTATTGTCTTATGCCATGCTGTTTGGCATAGCTGATCAGGTGGCGAGGCAAATGAAAGAGCTGTATCCTGAACTTTCTTTGGAATTGGATGATTACAGTCAAAGCATGGCTGCCGCCTATTCCTATCATCATTTGCTTTACAGCAATATGAAAAAAGCCGAGGAAGAACGGCTGCAGAAAAAGCGCAGCGGCGGCGGGGGCGGATTTGCTTCCCTTGGCGGAGGAGGCGGTTCCATTGGTGGCGGTTCCGGCGGCGGAACGAGGTAATGATTGATAAAAAAAGGAGGAACTGATTATGGGTTTGTTTTCTAAAAAACCGCCTTGCCCCATCTGCGGCGGCAAAATTTCGTGGTTTCTGCCGACCAAAATAGAGGGTCAATATATATGTGACCCTTGTTACAGAAAGATTGATATGGAAAGCGGTAAGGCAAATAACTTAACAATGCAGGAATTCAGGGAATATTTGGCATTCTACGATCAGAACCAACTGCTGAAAGATAAGTTTGTGATTTCTGAGCGGATTGACTTCGGCTTTTGGGATACCAAAATAATCTTCGACTATGAAAACAAACTGTTTTGTATGAGCAATAACCCGGACAAAACCGTATTTGAGGGCAAACATCTGAAATCCTTTACCATTAAAGAGGACAGTGCCCTTCTGTTTGAGGGTTCAGCCCAGGGCATACGCCGTTATGCCAGCACGGTAACGGAACGGGCCATGGCTATGGCGCCGCTAATCAACCAGTTTTTGATAAGCATGAATTTGGCCCGTACCCTTGATAGGCGGGATGACGGCAAAAAAAAACTCTCCGGCACCGGTGCAGTATTTTGATGTTCCTGAGCCTTTTCGGGCCTTTAACGTGGAACTGCATTTTGACCATCCTTATTGGACGGTGATTAAATGCGACATGGACGGCCCCCGGTTTAATAGTAGCCAACCGGATGTGAACGATTACCTTAACGATTACAGGAGAAGGATAGAGGAAATTGAAAAGTTGGTATTGGCATTCAAAAGGGTGGCTTTCCCGGATACACCGGAGCATTCCGTTGGACCCGGAACAGGAGGAACGGTACATACGACCATAACGGCACCCTCTGCCGACCCTATCGAGGAAATCAGAAAATACAAAGCACTCCTGGAAGAGGGGATTATTTCCCAGCAGGAGTTTGACGCAAAGAAAAAGCAGCTTCTTGGAATTTGATGCAACCCGTCATATTGATGCAGAGAGGGGGAGAAACATGACTTATACCTGTGAGGACTGCGGCTTTATATTCTTTCGGGAAGGAGAGGTAACGGAGTGCCCCTCCTGTGAGAAAAACCGTATTCGCATTGCTGCCGAAGAAGAAATCCGCAGGCTTCAAACCTTTCTGGAACAAGGAAAACCTGCTTTACGAGACAAGGAACAATAAGCTCTATGAAAAACAATTTCATTTTTTATCCTCAGGCCACTGCTACCCGGGCTGAGGCGGCTGTCCTTCACCGCTTAGTGGAATTCCTGTTTTCCGGTGGCACGGATCAGGCCCGGACAATATAGGATAGGCGATTAGCAGTAATAAAAAGAGGGTATTATCGCTTAGAACCTAAGAAATAATACCCTAAATTATTATACTTAATGTCAACAAGAATTTATCCAACCATTATTATAGTGGTCCATTTTTTGCGAAAGGTTTTTCATTACATCAATACTTTTAAAAATCAGATTTTCCAGAAGCTGTTGTTCTTTTACTAATTTATCGTTATTAATAAGGTGAATATTTTGCTCAATTTCAAGAACGGAGCAAATTAAACCAGGGTCAAACTGCCGGCCGGTATTTTTCTTAATTTCAATCAAAATTTCTTTGGATTTTTTTGGACTTTGGTAGGGTCTTTTATATAACATAGCGTCTACAGCATCGGCCAAAGCAATTATCCTTGCGCCCAAACAAATATTTTCACCTTTTATTTGCAAATATCCTGTGCCGTCCCATCTTTCATGGTGATGCAATATTAAAGGACAGAGATGTTTAATACTATCATATTGTTTAATAATGGAAGCTCCATAAAAGGGATGCTTTTTTATTTCTACCCATTCTGATTCATTTAATTTCGAAGGTTTATTGAGTATTTCTTTTTTTATTTTAATTTTGCCTATATCATGCAAAAGCGCACCCATTAAGACATCTTTTCTTTGCTCCTGGGGAAAGTTAATTTTGTCCATAATTAGATTAGAAAAAGCCATGACAAAGATGGAATGTCTTAAAAGATTAATATCATATTTTTTGATCTGTTCAATCAGTTCTTTTACCTTTTCTGTGTACATTTGTTACCTCGAAAAATCATGAAAAAAGCAAAAACCTATTCATAAATACCTTTAACAACAGGTAATGGTATTAATGGCAGCCTGGCGATCTTGGTAATAAAATTACTTTAGACCCATAGCTTTGCGTCCCATTTTTTCAAATGGTTTGCCTTTTTCATTAATTTATTGTATAATTACCAAAATTTA
>JAAXZE010000194.1 GCA_012720075.1 Clostridia bacterium | reverse complement strand
TATATATGGTATTTGTATATACATCTGTATTTAAATATGTGTGGGAGATGAATTATCGTCAAAGTCTTTTATCGGCTTGTAGTACAATCTTCTTATTAACTTTTTTGGAATCAATAACACTTCCCTTATATACTATGCTGGTAAAAGGTTTGAACTTCACCAATATTTTTGATGGAGGCATGTTATTCTCACCTTTAATGAGAACATTACATATTATTGTTTTTTTGATATTAACAAGGTGGAATTTGCGAAACAATGAAGTTATTAGTGGTGAGTGGAGCAGACAAAACCAGCATTCTAAGATAGCAATTATTATAATTATTATCTCTATGTTTTGGTGTATGGCATCCATGCTTAATTATGTAGATTTTACTTATAAAATATCAGTGTTTGAAACTGAGGCATCTTTTCTAGTAGGAAATATAAGATTGGTTTTTTGGATGACGATATGGTTTTTTATCTTTTTGTTGGTACTTGCATATTATATTTTTAGCTTTTTAGATAAACAAAAGATGTTTGATATATCTTTAGAAGAAATCCTTAGCACCGTGGGAGACGAGTTGTCTAAGGAGGAGATCAAAGCATATATTGACATACTCCAACAAAAGTATAATGAGAAAAGGGGGGAGTAAGATGAAAAGAAGATTACTAGTTATTTTAGGAACAATCGCTACTTTTATGGCTGCTTTTACCGTTACAGCTGGTGCATGTACAATTTTTCATGGTGAAACTCAGGTTCCTGAAGCACTCCAAAAAGACCTATAAGAATCAAGATAACGGGAAGCTTTTCCTTCCCGTTATTCTCGTGAAGGGGTGATGTAATGAATGTATTTATCGCTCATCGGGTTCATAATATGCAAAGAGACTTGATCATTGAAAAAACTGAAAGCTTATTATCTCGAATTACTTGTAGTCAGGATAGTAAAGAATATTTAAAAAAATTAA
Source organism: Clostridia bacterium (assembly GCA_012720075.1). Lineage (GTDB taxonomy): Bacteria > Bacillota > Peptococcia > Peptococcales > BICA1-8 > JAAXZE01. The sequence goes on along the minus strand of JAAXZE010000194.1, from coordinate 1,344 downwards.
TCGTAGAAGTGGTTGCAGGTAATTTTTATTCGATGAAAAAAAACAAGCAGTGGTCGGTCTATCAAATCCTAAAGGTTCGCATAAGACAAAATGAAAGAACCATATTAAACCAGGCAACTAAGGCAATAGAAGACATTCAACTGGATGATGAAACCAGAAATTGCTTGAATAGTTTAGGAATTAATGGCGAAATCAAAGTAGCCAAGTTTTTAAAAGCAGCTGCAAAAGAAGTGCAAAAACAAGTGGAGCAAGAGAAGAAGCAAAAAGGAACTTGGATTGGGTGAAACAGTGAGTATCATAGACAATGCAGCTAAAAACCTTGCAAAACAAGTAAAAAAGGCTTCTCCCCATGTGGATGAACAGATCGTTCAGTATTATTAAACCCGAGTATTTATTAATCTTATTTTCTATTTGATTTGTATACCTTTAATCATTTTACTCCATTTAAAAATATCTTCATTTTTTATTGTTTTAATCAGTTATATGCTTTTACGTAGGTGTTTTGGCGGCGCTCATCTAAAAAGCGATATGGGATGTTTGGTACTAAGTGTTGTTACGATGATTGGAGGAACTTGGGTCTCGGATTATGTAAAGCCTTCTATTACTTTTGTTATTGCAGTATACATATTTACGCTTATAGTGGTTCAATGGACTGGAATTGTTGATTCTCCCAAAAAAAGAATTGTTAAATTGCGTTCTGCTTTTATAAAACAAGGCTACTTTACAATAGCATTATTAAGTCTTACTACTTTAATATTATATTATTTTGATACAACAAGGACTATGACAGGACCTATTATTATTGGGACATTCATAGAATTAGTCAGTTTAATCATTGGGAAAATTCGATACAGATAGGATGTATATCATATGAATATTTACAAGCTCATTGAAGAGCAAAAAGAAGAATTGAAAAATAATCTTGAAGGCAGAATGTCAAATATTCTTAATACAACGATAACTATTTCTGATGAACAGTGGTATAAGATTATTCAAGGCACTATGGAAGATATTGAGTATAACATGGTATCTTTTAATAAACATATAGATAAAGAGCATGTACTTGAAATTATGAAATCCATCATAGAACTGCATATATTAAAAGTATAGAAACCGGTAAAGTGGTATCAGCTTAGCCGGTTATTTTATTGCTTATCATCATACATAACCTATATATTTTTTACGCAAAATAAAAAGAAAATTTATATAGGAGAGACTAAGATGGTAAAAGAGAAATCAAATTCGTATTGGATTGCTTCAACCAAAGAGACCAATTACCCTAAGCTTTTAGAAGATATATCTGTAGATGTTGCCATTATTGGCGGCGGAATGGTTGGTATAAGC
>JAAXZE010000193.1 GCA_012720075.1 Clostridia bacterium | reverse complement strand
GCAACAACTTTCTCAATTAAAGCTCTTAGCTGCCCTTCATCGGAGATTTGCACTAATCCCTTGTTTTTAACTATAACCTCGGGGTCTTGTCCGGTCTTAAACATTTCCTCAAAAACCTGCTTGGCAATTTTGCCGCTGATGGTATTATTTTCAATCATTTTGAGCATCTTGGCCAAACCCTCAGGTTTTATCTTGGCTTCCGAAATTTCCATATTTTCAAGATTTAACAGCCTCAATAGTTCAACCATTATCCAGTTGCTGACAGCTTTATAGTCGGGATAGATGCTTACTGTCCGGTCATAAAAGTCAGCCAGCGCCCGGGAACCGGTAATTACCCCGGCGTCATACTCCGGCAAACCATGTTCAGTGATTAAGCGTTCCTTTCTTTCCTTAGGCATCTCGGGCAAACCGGCTTTTAATTCTTGGACCCAATTGGTGTCGATAACCAGCGGAGTCAAATCAGGCTCAGGGAAATAACGGTAGTCATGAGCTTCCTCTTTGCTTCTTAGGGGCAGCGTAATCCCCTTATTTTCATCCCAAGTCCGGGTCTCCTGGATAATCTCCTCGCCGTTTTGCACCGCCTCAATCTGGCGGTTAATTTCATACTGGATAGCCCGCTGTACCGAACGGAAAGAGTTAAGGTTTTTCACCTCGGTCTTGGTTCCAAATTCCTTGCTGCCTTTGGGCCGAATGGAAATATTGGCGTCACATCTTAAAGACCCTTGTTCCATTTTCACATCGGAAACATCAATATATTCTATTATGGACTTTAATGTTTCCAAATAGGCTTTGGCCTCTTGGGCTGATCGGATATCAGGGGCTGAAACAATTTCAATCAACGGCACGCCGGTACGATTATAATCCACCAGAGAAGAATTGGAAGATGAAATGGTTAACCCCTGATGGGTCAATTTGCCCGCATCCTCTTCCATATGCAGGCGGATAATACCGATTTTTTTAGTTACCCCGTCAACATCTATTTCAAAAAATCCGTCAGCAGCTATGGGCAAATCATATTGGGAAATTTGATAGGCTTTAGGTAAATCAGGATAAAAGTAATTTTTCCGGTCGAATTTGCTGAATTGGGCAATGCGGCAGTTCAAAGCCAACCCGGCTTTTACCGCAAATTCCAAGACTTTTTTATTGAGGACCGGCAATACTCCCGGCAAGCCCAAACATATAGGACAAACATGGGTATTGGGTTCCCCGCCGAATTGGGTAGGGCAACCACAGAAAATCTTGGTTTTGGTCTTTAATTCAACATGCACTTCCAAACCAATAACCGCTTCAAATTGGCTCATTTCACTTCAACTCCAAATATCAGATTTTAGGTTCCGCACCGATTTCGGTGGAACAGCTAAAGAATAATTTGGTCTTGTTTTTTAATTTTACTTGGACTTCCAGCCCAATAATTGCTTCATAATCGCTCAGATTTATTCCCCTTATATCTCCGGTTTTATCCTCGTTTCGGCAGAATTTTGTTCCAGAGTATAAGCCACCCTTAACAGAGTTCCCTCGCCAAAGGCTTTGCCTATGAACTGAACACCTACGGGTTTATCGGCAACTTTCCCGTAGGGGATGCTTATTGCCGGTATTCCGGCCAGATTAACAGGAATGGTGCAAACATCCTGCTTATACATAGCCAAAGGATCGGCTTTGGAGCCTAATTCAAAAGCAACACCGGGTGCGGTGGGGGTCAAAAGACAATCATATTTTTCAAAAGCCCGGTCAAAATCCTGCTTAATTAAAGTCCTTATCTTCAGGGCTTTTAAATAATAGGCATCATAGTAACCGGAGCTTAAGGCGTAGGTTCCCAACATAATTCTCCGTTTTACTTCACGGCCAAAACCTTCCGCCCGGGTACGGCAAAACAGGGACAATACGTCTTCTGCCCATTCGGTCCTGTAGCCGTAACGAACTCCGTCATATCGGGCCAGGTTGGAGCTGGCTTCGGCAGGGGCTATTATGTAGTAAGCGGGCATTGCATATTCGGTATGGGGCAGGCTGCATTCTTCAACGACGGCGCCCAGCTCTTCCAGTTTTTTTACAGCCTCTTTGATTTTTTCCTCAACCTGGGGGTCAATACCTTCCCCTAAGTACTCTTTAGGAAGACCGATCCGCAGTCCCTTGATATCATCCACCAGATATTTGGTGTAATCAGGATAATCCATATTAACAGAGGTTGAGTCCAGAGGATCATAGCCTGCCAATGCGTTCAAAACCAGGGCACAATCGGTAACATCCTTGGTAAGGGGTCCGATCTGATCCAGGGAAGAAGCATAGGCTATCAGGCCATATCTTGAAACCAGGCCATAAGTGGGTTTTAAGCCCACAACACCGCAAAAAGCCGCCGGTTGACGAATGGAACCACCGGTATCGGACCCTAAGGCAAAAACCACCTCACCGGCCGCTACTGCGGCAGCGGAACCGCCACTGGAACCTCCGGGCACGCAATTTAAATCCCATGGGTTTTTGGTGGCAAAAAATGCCGAGTTTTCGGTGGAAGAGCCCATGGCAAACTCATCCATATTGGCCTTGCCGATAATAACGCTGTTTTGTCCCAAAAGCTTGTCTATAACGGTAGCATTATAAGGGGGCACAAAATTAGCCAGCATTTTGGAAGAACAGGTGGTCTTTATTCCTTCGGTGCAAATATTATCCTTAATAGCTGCGGGGATACCGGCCAAAGGACCCAAGTCTTCCCCTTTTTTTATCTTTTCATCAACTTTTTCGGCCATAGCCAAAGCTTCTTCTTTAGTAACCGTCACAAAAGCCTTGATTTTTTCCTCGACTTCTTCTATACGTTTTAACGAACTTTGGGTCAGTTCCAGAGAGCTTATTTCTTTATTCTCTAATAATTTCTTGCTCTCATGAATTGTTAATTGACAAAATTCCATTACACCCATACCTCCTTAAACTATTTTGGGAACTTTAAACATGCCTTCTTCATGGTCAGGAGCATTTTGCAAAACCTTTTCCCGGGGTAATGATTCTTTAAGTTCGTCCTCTCTGAAGACATTATTTATCGGAAGTACATGGGCTAATGGTTCAACATGACTGGTATCAACCTGATTCAATACTTCCATGGCATCAAGGATTTGGTTAAGCTTTTCCAACTGTTCCTGCTTTTCTTCATCGGTCAGCTCCAAACGGGCCAAAAGAGCCACATGTTCCACGTCTTTCATGGTTATTTTCAAAGCAATCACATCCTTCTTCTTTTAATTTGGGGATAATTTGGTGCCTTAGTGTGTAAGTGTATCGAAATTTTAGGTGACTTATTGGGCTGCATCTCATGCATGCAAAAATATCCATGACGCATCTGCACCTGAGTATAGCTTAAAGGATGCATCAGCTTTTAAGTCACTTTTTTGGGATGCATCTAAATAAATTGTCATTCATCGGATGCATCATGCAATTTACTTGAAAGCAGATGCATCACAAAGGCTCTACTTTCATCGAATACATCAGTTAGTGTTACCTTTCGATGACACGACGTCACGTTTATATTAACCTTTGCCTAGCGAAGCGAAACCTTAACCTTTTTTACCTTTATGAAATAATTACCGATGTCACGGTGACACAATGTCACTTGTCATCAAGTAGATTAATAAACTCGTTTTCACTGAGAATCGTCACTCCCAGTTCCTTGGCCTTGTCATATTTGGACCCGGGGTCAGCACCAACTACTACAAAGTCGGTTTTTTTACTGACACTGGAAGAAACTTTTCCTCCCAGAGCCTCTATTTTTTCCTGGGCCTCTTTGCGGGTTAAAGTTTCCAAGGTCCCGGTCAGGACAAAGGTTTTACCGGCCAATTTATCGGAAGCAATGGGGCTAGAGGCCATTTTCATATTTACTCCGGCAGCTTTTAAGCGCTCTATAAACTGAATATTTTTTTCTTCTCCAAAGAAAGCAATAATGCTTTCAGCCATTTTGGGCCCGATTTCCGGAATAGCTGTCAACTCCTCAAAGGTAGCTTCCATAAGCCTGTCCATGGTCTTAAACTCCTGGGCTAAAATTTTGGCAGCCCTTTGGCCCACCAGTCTTATACCCAAGGCAAAGATCAGTTGGTCCAAACCCCTGTTTTTGCTTTCCTCAACGGCATTTAACAGGTTTTGGGCCGATTTGGGACCCATTCTTTCCAGGTTAACCAGATCCTCATATTTTAAATAGTATAAGTCAGCAGCATCCCTGATTAATTTATGTTCAAAAAGCTGAGTGATAATAGCCTCGCCCAGTCCTTCAATATTCATGGCATTCCGGGAAACAAAATGAATAATTCCTTCCCGGACAATGGCCGGGCAACTGATATCGATACAGCGGGAAGCCGCTTCTCCTTCCAAACGGACTATCCTGGACCCGCACTCAGGACAAAATTCCGGCATCTTAAAAGGCTTTTCCTCACCGGTTCTTTTTTCCTTAACTACCCTCACTACCTCCGGGATAATCTCGCCGGCCTTTTGCACTACCACATAATCGCCAATTTTAATATCCTTTTCTTTGATAAAATTTTCATTATGTAATGTAGCCCTGCTCACCGTCGTTCCCGCCAACCGGATGGGTTCAAGGATAGCGGTAGGTGTTACCGCACCGGTTCGCCCCACCCTTACAATAATATCCAAAAGCCTGGTCACACCCTGCTCAGCAGGGAATTTATAAGCAACAGCCCACCGGGGACTCTTTGAGGTATAACCCAGCTGTTCCTGCTGGGTCAGTGAATTGACCTTGATAACCATCCCGTCTATTTCATAGGGGAGGTCATGCCTTTTCTCGCCCCAGTTTTCACAGTATTGGGCCACTTCCTTAATATCTTTAGTAATAAAAGGCTCAGGGGTATTGAAACCCTGTTTTTTCAAATATTCCAAAGCCTCACTGTGCTTAGCAACGGTAACTCCTTCACCGTACATTAAGGCGTAAACGATTACCCTTAAATCCCTGCCGGCGGAGATTTTGGGGTCTAATTGACGAATGGATCCGGCCGCGGCATTCCTGGGATTGGCAAAAAGGGCCTCTCCCCTGGCCTCCCTTTCGGCATTAAGCCGGTAAAAAGCCTCCCGGGGCATATAGGCTTCGCCCCTTACCTCTAAAACCGGCACCGTTTCTTTTAGCCTTAAAGGGATATTTCTAACGGTCTTCAGGTTCTGAGTGACGTCTTCGCCGGTAAAACCGTCACCCCGGGTTGCCCCTACCTGTAAAATGCCATCCCGATAGTAAAGGGCAACGGATAAACCGTCTATTTTGGGTTCCACCACATACTCCACATTTCCTTCTCCTAAAACGCCGACTACCCGCCGGTGAAAATCAAAAAGGTCTTCTTTCCCATAGGCATTACCTAAACTTAACAGAGGAGTGCGATGGGCAAAAGTCGCAAAGGATTCTAAGGGTTTTCCCCCTACCCTCTGGGAGGGCGAATCAGGAGTAACCAGTTCCGGAAACTCATTTTCCAAGGCAATTAATTCTTGCATCAAAAGGTCGAATTCCCTATCGGAGATAAGAGGATTGTCCAAGACATAGTAGTGATAATTATGCTTTTCAATTTCTTCTCTTAATTTATTAATTTTTTCCCGGGCTTGTTCCAAGGTAATATTCATAATACACCCCCCTTTACTTTTGGGTTAATTTTTTGGGTCAGTGACTAGTGACTGGTGACTGGTGACTAGTCTTTGGGTCAAGCTTTATGGTCTTGTACTCTGTACCCCTGTTCCCTGAACTCCGTATTTGGTTATTTGCACTGGTGACTAGTAACTAATTCTTTAGGGTCAAGATTTTGGGTCTCGTGCCCAGTGACCAGTGATCAGTGTGCCTAAGTATGTAAGTGTGTTAGTGCTTAAGTGTGTAAGTGTACCGAAATTTTAGGTGACTTATTGGGTTGTATCTCATGCATGTAAAATATTCCCTGACGCATCTGCATTTGAGTGTATCTTAAAGGATGCATCATCTTCTGAGTAATATTCTTGGGATGCATCAATTTAGATTGGCATCCTTCGGATGCATCTTGCATTTTGCTTAAGAGCAGATGCATCTCCAAAGACTTACTTTCATCGGATGCGACAGTTGATGTAGCTTTCATATGATACCTGTCGATGTTACGATGTCACAGTGACACGATGGCACCGAAAGTTACAAACTTCAGTTTGTAACTTTCTTTAGCGGCGCATATTTGGCTATCAGCTTTTTTATCCCCTGGTCCGGGAAAGCGACACTGATTTCCGCGTCCTCACCGGTTCCCTTCACCGAAACGACAACACCTTGACCCCATTTAACATGGGTAACCTTATCGCCGACATAAAAGGAACAACTGCTACTTGCCCTGGAAACTGAAGATGGGGCACCGGAAAGGAGACTGCCGGAAAACGCAGCCTTTTCTCTTTTCAAAGGATTTTCCAGGTACTTTTCAGGTATCTCTCCGATAAAACGGGATTCCTTGTTAAAGGAATCTCGGCCGAAAATGCTTCGGCGCCAGGCCCGGGTCAAAAACGCCTTTTCTTTGGCCCTGGTCAAGGCAACATAACAGAGCCGCCGTTCTTCTTCGATTTCCTCCGGGTCGTTGGAAGCAATGCTTCGGCTGTGGGGAAAAAGGTTTTCCTCCATCCCGGTAATAAAAACCACCGGAAATTCCAGTCCTTTGGCGCCATGCATGGTCATAATCACCATGGCATCCTCATCGGAGTCATAGTTATCAATGTCGGTCATCAGGGATATCTCGGCCAAAAAGGCGGCAAGGTCACCGCCTTGGCTTTCGGCGTCATATCTCTTGGTAACGGTCAAAAATTCCTGTAAGTTTTCCAGGCGGGTTTCTGCTTCAATGGTTTTTTCCAGTTCCAGTTCTTGGCGATAGCCGGTATCCTCCAGGATTTTAGTTGTTAAAAATGTTATATTGCTGTTACTTAATTCTTTAAAGCCTTCCATTTGTTTGCGAAAGGCTTTGACGGCGGCGGCTGTTTTGGCCCCAATTCCCGCCGCTTCCGGCTCCGCCATGCAATCATATATAGTCTTGCCATTAGTATTGGCATACTTAACCAGCTTGTCCCAGGAAGTTTCTCCGATTCCCCTTTTGGGGGTATTAATAATCCTTTTTAGACTTACTTCATCAAAGGGATTGGCAATTACTCTGAGATAAGCCAAAATATCCTTAATCTCTTTGCGGTCATAGAATTTGGTACCGCCAAATACCCGATAGGGAATATTGGCCCGGATTAAAGATTCCTCTATGGCCCGGAACTGGCCGGTAGTCCGGCAAAGAACGGCAAAATCCTTATAATCCTTGTTCTCCTCTTCCCTGATTTGTCTGACGGTCCTGACAATGAACAAGGCTTCATCAACCTCATCCTGGGCGGTGTAATAATGGATTTTATCCCCGCCCTCTTTCTCGGTCCACAGAGTTTTCGCTTTGCGACGGGTGTTATTTTTGACCACTTCATTGGCGGCGCCAAGAATGTTTTTAGTCGAGCGGTAATTTTGTTCCAGCTTAATAACCTTGGCTTCGGGATAATCCTCTTCAAAGCTTAAAATATTTCTAATATCGGCCCCCCGCCACTGGTAAATGGACTGGTCGTCATCCCCTACCACGCAAAGGTTTTTATGTTTGGCGGCCAATAAATTAATCAACATATACTGGGCGGTATTGGTATCCTGGTACTCATCTACCAATATGTATTTAAACCGTTCCTGATACTCCGCCAAAACCTCAGGTTTTTCTTTAAACAGCTTTACCGTCAGCATTATCAGGTCGTCAAAATCCAGGGCATTATTTTTTTTCAATCTTTTTTGATACTCTTCATAAATATTGATAACCTGGTGATCATAATAGCTGTTGCCTATTTCCCTAAGGGCGGCATCGGGTGTTTTAAGTTCATTTTTATAACCGGAGATTCGGGCGCTGATACTACGGGGAGTGTATTTATTTTCGTCCAGGTTCATTTCTTTTAAAATGCTCTTCAAAAGAGTTTGCTGGTCTTGTTCATCATAAATTACAAAGTCGGAAGTATAACCTAGTTCCTTTATTTCCCATCTTAAAATTCTCAGGCAGGTGGAATGGAAAGTAGCCACCCAAAGTCTTTCGGCAGCCGACCCAACCAGTTTTTCCAGCCTTTCCTGCATTTCCTGGGCGGCTTTATTGGTAAAGGTGATGGCCAGGATATTTCCCGGGTAAACCTTTTTTTCATAAATAAGATAGGCTATGCGATGGGTCAAAACCCGGGTTTTGCCGCTGCCGGCTCCGGCTAATATTAATAAAGGCCCTTCGGTACATTGAACAGCCTCTTGTTGTTGGGGATTAAGATTTTCCAATATAGACAAATTGTTTCCTCCTCAATATTCTGGTAAAAATATCTTAAATATTATATCAAATAATTTCCGTTAATGACTAGTGAATATAAAAACGGCAGGGCCTATCCCTGCCGTAATTATATTTTGTTGTTTTTTTGCAGATATCTTAAGTATTGGGCATGACTGTTTTCCAAGTCACATCCTGCTTAAGGCCATCGGGAAATATTCCTCCTCAGATGAGGACAATTACGCCTGATAATAGGCTAAAATAATTATCTATAAAACAAGATATTTTCCGTTTTCTTTTAACCATTTTTTCCAGCGGAGATAAGCAGGCAAATGGCTTTCTACCAGTTTCCAAAATTCTCTAGAATGATTCATATATTTTAAATGGGCCAGTTCATGAATAATTAAATAGTCGATGACTTCATAGGGTGCCATAATTACTCGCCAATTCAGGTTAATATTACCCTTTGCCGAGCAACTGCCCCAGCGGGTTCTCTGGTTTTTTATTTTTAATTGATGATATTCTAAGCCCATAATTTTAGAGTAAAAATCCAGCCGTTCTTTATAAATTAGCCTGGCTTGTTCTTTATACCATGCTGCAAGAACCTCTTTAATTACTGCCGGCTCATTTTCTTTTGGCATACTTTCGGGAAGACAGACCCAAAAATCCCTCTCCATGATTCTTAATAACGGATTTGGCCCGTCATAGGTCTTAACCCTGAGTACATACTTATGCCCGCAAAAAAAATACTCCTCACCTTCCGTGTACCTTCGCGCCGGCAGTTGTGCCGACAGAGTTTTGTACTTTTCCATGGTTTTTAAAATCCATTCTTTCTTTAACTCTACAAACTCCCTGACCTTTGTTAGATTCATACCTTGAGGAAAGGTCACCTTTACTTGGTCTTTAAAAACAGTAATTCTAATCCTTTTAGCTTTCAAACTGGGTTTCATTTCATAAGTAATTGTATTATTGGCATCTTTAAGTTCTTCCACCGGCTTCATCCCGTTTCTTAGTTGTAGTAATGGATAAAATCACTATGCCCATAAATAATAAAGCCATGCCTATCCCCGATAACAAAGTAATTTTTTCCCCTAAAAGGAATATTCCCAGCATGGCGGCAGTTAACGGCTCCGCTAAGGTCAGTGTAACTGCAGTAGCCACGGAAATGTTTTTTAAGCCCCGGGCGTAAAGGGAATAAGCGACCGCAATGGTAAAAAAGCCTAAATGCAAGGCCACGGCCAGCCCTCTATAATTTAAAAGCCAATTTAGCTCACTGGTTATTAATAAAGGAAATAATAGTATGGCCCCAACGGTAAACACCACCGCCACAACCAGCTCCGACGGGTATTTTTCCAAAAGTATCTTACTGGACAGAGAATATGAGGCATAAGCTAAACCCGCACACAAAGCCAGTACTATCCCTACTACATTTAAACTTAGTTCATTTTCCGAAAAAAGCAACATTATATTGCCGGTAACGGCCAAACCGGTGGCAACAAACCATTTGACCCCGGGTTTTTCCTTTTGCACAAAATAACCTAAAACACCGGCCAATACCGGAGAACTGCCTATGGCCACCATGGTTCCCACCGCCACTCCTGTCTTGGAAACCCCGGCAAAAAAAAAGGGTTGATACAAGGCAACACTGGCAGCAGCAATAATGGTAGGCAAAATGGGCCATCCCCTTAGTCCTCGAAAGGAACCTCTTAGATAGGCATAAATAAGAAGAATAATCCCTCCAACGGTTAAACGCACGGCACCGATAGCCAGGGAAGTAGCCCCCTGAGGGGCCAGAGCCTGGGAGGTTCCTGTGGTACCCCAAAGCATTGCCGCAATTAATACCAAAAGGGCCCCATGGTTTTGTTTTCCTTTATGCATATATCTATTTCCTTTCCATAGTAATGAAAATAGTCATTATAATATTAAAGAAACCTTTCCTTTACATAATATAATTGTTATCAATATTAACATTCTTTTCAATACTTAAATAAATAATTGTTACTTTTATTTGGAAATGGGTGATCTTTTTCATCGTTTATTAAAAGAAGTGGTTAGGTTTCCCTAACCACTTCAGCTTGTTGACAAACCAAATTTATTATCAACGAAAAGCTAGCTCAAACAATTATAAGGAATGAACTCGGT
>JAAXZE010000192.1 GCA_012720075.1 Clostridia bacterium | reverse complement strand
ATTAAATACCTCCTAATTTCAAATTTGTTATTTAGTAATTTATTCCTTAATTCGATAACATTAGGAAAAATCCTTTAAATTTTTCCATAATGCTCATAAAATTCTTCTCGAAATTCCAAAAACCGATCTTCCAAAATGGCTTCTCTGATTTCCTTAACTAAGGTTAATAGGAAATGGAGATTGTGAATGGTGGTTAATCTTAAACCTAAAATTTCATTGGCTTTTAAAAGGTGCCTGATATATGCCCGGGAGTAGTTCCGACAGGTATAACAACCGCATTCTTCGTCTAAAGGTCCGAAGTCCCTGGCATAGGTGGCATTTCTTATTACCAGTTTCCCTTTTTTGGTTAGTACTGTACCATTACGGGCAATTCTGGTGGGAAGGACACAATCAAACATGTCTACTCCTCGCATCACCCCTTCCACCACATTATCCGGCGCTCCCACACCCATTAAATAGCGGGGTTTATCCTTAGGCATCAAAGGAGTTAAATAATCCAGAACCTCATACATAATTTCAGCGGGTTCCCCCACACTAAGCCCGCCGATGGCGTAACCGGGAAAATCCAAAGCCGTTATCTCCCGTGCACTTTGCTCCCTAAGGTCCCTGAAAGTACTCCCTTGAATTATGCCAAACAAAGCCTGATCCTCCCTTTTATGGGCCGCTTTACAGCGTTCCGCCCATCGGGTTGTCCGCCTTAAAGCACTTAATGCATACTCATAATCACAAGGGTAAGGCACACATTCATCAAAAGCCATAATTATATCGGCCCCTAAAGCATTTTCAATCTCCATTACCTTCTCCGGACTAAAAAAATGTTTGGAACCGTCAATATGGGAGCGGAATTCAACGCCATCCTCTTTGACAGTTCTTAAATCACCCAGGCTGAATACTTGAAAGCCGCCGCTATCAGTTAGAATAGGCCTGTCCCAATTCATAAACTTATGCAGTCCACCGGCTTCTTCAACCAGGATATGACCCGGTCTTAAATATAAATGATAGGTATTACTTAAAATGATTTGTGCTCCTATTTCTTTTAACTCCTCAGGGCTTAGACTTTTGACGTTAGCTTGAGTCCCGACGGGCATAAAAATAGGGGTTTCTATTATGCCATGGGGAGTATGAAATCTCCCTACCCTGGCTTTGGTTTTTTTATCTTCCTTTATTAATTCAAATTTAAAACTCACCATCTGTCCTCCTAAATTATCAGCATTGCGTCCCCAAAACTAAAAAATCTATACTTATTATTTACCGCATGTTGGTAGGCGTTCAAAACATTTTCCCTGCCGGCTAAGGCGCTGACCAACATCAATAAAGTTGATTTTGGCAAATGGAAATTGGTTATTAGACCGCTGATTACCTTAAATTGATAACCAGGGTAAATAAATATATCGGTCCATCCTTCCTTGGCTCTTATAACACCGTTTTCATAAGCGCTTTCCAAGGTACGGGTAGAAGTGGTTCCTACTGCAATAATTCTCCGCTTTTCCGCCAGGGCTTTATTGAGCTTGGCTGCAGCCTCTTTCGAAACTTGAAAATACTCGGCGTGCATCTTATGTTCTTCAATAACATCTGCCTTGACGGGCCTGAATGTTCCTAATCCTACATGAAGAAGGATCTCTACAATTTCCACATCCATCCCCCGGATTTTCTCTAAAAGCTCCGGTGTAAAATGAAGCCCCGCGGTAGGAGCTGCCGCTGAACCTTCAGTCTTGGCATAAACGGTTTGATAACGTTCCTTATCATTGAGTTGGGCTTTAATATAAGGCGGTAAAGGCATTTGGCCTAGTTCATCAAGGATTTGATTAAATACCCCCTGATAATGAAATTTAATTATCCGGCCTCCCTCCGGAGTGGATTCGACTATCAGTCCTTCCAACTGGCCATGGCCAAAAACAATTTCGGTTCCCGGCTTTACCTTTTTACCTGGCTTTACCAGTACCTCCCAGCAATCTTTTTCCTGGACAGGATGTAGCAAAAACACTTCAATTTTGGCCCCGGTCTCTTTTTTAATACCTATAAGCCTAGCGGGTATTACCCTGGTATTATTTATGACCAGTACATCACCGGCTTTAAGATAATGGGGCAAATCGGCAAAAAACCGATCCTCCATTTCACCGGTTTTTTTATTTAAAACCAAGAGCCGGGAAGCATCCCGTTTCTCCAAAGGGTGTTGGGCAATTAATTCCTCAGGCAATGCAAAATCAAAGTCATCTAATCTCATCGTCATTCTCCTACTTGGTCTGACCGCTGTAAACCCTAATATTCAACTTGCCGTCATAATTATTGTTATTATAATAGTGTTGAATTATTTGCAAATAATTATAACCCTGGGCAGCCATTCCCCTGGCTCCCCACTGACTCATACCCAATCCATGCCCGTAACCTCTGCCGTTAAAAGTAATTTGACTAAAGGTTTTGGGTATGGTCTTAACTCCGTCAATATCCTGTACATAATAATAAGAATTGGAGCCATTGAGCTTTTCAGCCAGGCCGTTAACACCTAAGGCCACCAATTTGTCCCCTGTGTTGTAGATGGCTTTTTGGGCAGCAGCCAAAACCTCTACGGTGGAATCAAAAAAAACATCAAACAAGGTGCTTCGCAACCCAAAAACACTTCTAATACCGTCACGGAAAAAGGTTTTAGAACCACGGGTCCCGACTATTTCCAGTTCCGTTACTCTGCCGGAGGGCGTTTCCTCCGGCAAATACCCTCGAGGGGAAGAATTAGGGTTCACTCCTTGCCGGCTTATTTTTATATCAACAATATTTCCTACCTGAACCTGGTCAGTAGGATTGTTGCTGTTATAAGCCGCTAATTGCATGGCCAGCTCCGGAAGAGTAAAGGTCTTGGTCCACTGATAGGTATTAGCCGGCCAGCCTCCGTCCTGGGCAGGGTAATGCAAAGCATACAAATCACCAGGGCTGGGCACCGCCCGAATATATGGAATAACAGCCGACCACACGTTTTCGCTGTTCTCCGTATATCCTCCGGCATTAGCATGAAAAAAAGCCTGTATTAAAGTATTGTCATAATAGATTACTTGCCCTCGGGTAGCATCAACGGCATTTTTAACCCGCTGGCCGGATAAAACCTCCATGTCATACCCGCCGTAAACTTGCCAGTTTGTATTTGTCCCCAGGTCATAACCGTTTTTAGAGTTTTCTTTATGATAAAGTGCATATGTTCTCGATACTACGGCCTGGGCTTTCAGTGCCTCATCGGGAGCATTGCTTCCCATTTCAGCCCCGACTACACCGTATAAATATCTTTCAACACCGATTATATTAATGACATTTAATTTGCCGTTAAAGTTCTCAATAAGCAAAGTATCTCTAAATCTTTTTCCTTGAAATTTAAAGACGTTTAAACCTGCTAAATCCTGGGGTTTGAGCAATAAACTGTTTCCCGCCAATCTAGCTACAGGTTGCCCATTTATCGTAATTTGTAAACTGTCATTACCCACCGGTACAACAATAAATAAAGTATCTTTGCTAAAAGTACCGAAATTGTATTGGGTTATGGGACAAACCAATTGATATTGACCTTCACAGATTAAAAATTCAGCAGAGCTGATTTGGGTATTTATTGCCACTTTCAGTTCATCTATCCCCACCGGAATATTGGCTCCGCGAACCGGCAGCCAACTATTTATTATTAAAAATAAGCAAAGAAAAAGAGCAACAAAAATTTTGCCCCAGCCTTTCAATTATAACAACTCCCTGGATATTTATTAGTTATTTTTTCGACAATATCTCCCAATATTCCTGCCTAGGAAAAAGAAAAAAGAGCCAAGGCTCTTGCCCAGGCTCTTCATTACTTAAAGTTAAAATCATCTGCCGTCAGTTATATGATTTTCTTAACAGTGTCCGGAACATTGCTTTTATATTGTCCGGGAACTTGGCATATTCTTTGTTTCTTTCTATGGTTTCTTTATTCTCCCGGCCGGATTTATTTTCCGATGTTTCACTCTCTGCCTCTTCAAAGGCATTTTCTTCGTTGCTTTCATCTAAAACATTCTTGTTCTCGTCTAAAGCATTATTGAGGTTGTTTCTTTTTCTTTCCCAATTATCTTTATTGTACTTATTTGTAGAATTGCTGCTGTTATTACTGTTTTCTTTTTCTTCACCGGCTTTTTCAACTACAATATGGTCATTTTCTTTTTTTTCTTTTTTGTCTTTTTTATCCTCGTTCCAATTTTTTAGTTCTTTGCCATCAACGCTTTCTTGCACTGTATCATGTTTTTTATCATAATATTTTTTCCCTTTATTAAATCTACCGTTGGTATTATTCTCTTTATCTTTTTCTTCGGCATTCATATTATTCTTATTTTCTGCCTTTTTTCTATCAGCCTCATTTATTTCATCCTTTAGATCATCTAGGCCTCCAGTTTGTTTTTCCAAAAGGATCTCCGATGGTTCAAGTAAATTCTGCTCTATTTCCCTTTGGGCGGCCAGAAATTTCTCATCATCTTTTTTCCGTTTTTTGTCTTGAATCTCTGAGAAGAATTCTTTATCCATTCGGTCACCGGTTGATATATCCTTCTCTTTATTATTAAAGATATTTAACGGCAAATGGAAATTACCTTTTCCCGGTGCCATACTTTTTGGATCGGATTCCTTTTTTTCTTGTTTACCTTTCAAACCATCCTGTTCATACATTTTTTCCATTTCTTTTTCAGCCAGCTGGCTGAACCTGGAGGCATATTTTAAGGCCAGCTCTTCTAATTCCTGGGAATCATAGCTTTTCTCTTTTAAATGAGAGATGAATTCCCCGGGATTAACCCCATTTTCTTTAATTACCGTAATGATGCTGTTACCTTTTATGCTTTCCAAGGAAATATCCAAACCCTCGTCCCAAGCCTCCAACATCAGAGTGTATTTTCCTGTAGAAAGCCCCAGCCGGTCGGCTGCATTACGAACTTTGGGACTGACACTGACTATTTCTACTATAGCCTGTTGTTGGTTGCGCTCTATAACCTGTTTTACTTTACTTTCTAAAACTTCTACTTTCGCTGAAACCGGCTCGGTTTCCGGTTCCTTGCCCGAGGGTTTTTTAGGGACGGATTTTTTGGTAGCTTCATTTTTTGAATAACTGATAATTACAGCGTTTTCTTTTTCAGGATTAATATATTTTTCTTTAATGGCTTCCTCGGTCACTACCTCCAAGGCATTTTCCACCGGAAGGTTATGAAGGTCTACTTTATTTAGTAATACTATGCCATCTTCGTTTAATCCCTTTGCGGAGATTACCCTCTCATATTTATTGAGCCCCAATTCAATGCTTGGATTAATGTCAACAGTAACATAAGCCACCGGAATTTGAGGATATATAAATAATTGCAAAACTAATAAAGGAATAAAAGTTAAAATAAGAACCGCCGCTATTTCTAGCATCAGGATTTTCCTTTTATCGAAGCGGTAAGAAATAAATTCTATCTCGGAGCCCAATACCGGAGGTTGTCCGGAAATTTTATGTTCCAAAAACTGCCCGTCAGGAGTAAGTACTATTACTGATTTTTTCTTTATTTCCAGCACTAAACCTTTTTGCCTTTTCAACCTTTTTTCACCTCCTTTTCAAGACCTTGAATATATGACTGTAAATACTCAAAATTACCTGTCAACACCAAGACCAAGGCTATAATATATTTTCGCTGTCGCTCTAAGGTTTTTCTACTGACCTCCACCTTTTCCTCAATTTTTTTCAAAGGCAACGTTTTTTTCTCCTGCAAAAATTCCAACAAAAGAGGGTTGTCAGCAATCAATTTGGCCACTTCATAT
Organism: Clostridia bacterium; assembly: GCA_012720075.1. Taxonomy (GTDB): domain Bacteria; phylum Bacillota; class Peptococcia; order Peptococcales; family BICA1-8; genus JAAXZE01. The sequence continues at coordinate 3,563 of JAAXZE010000192.1, read as the reverse complement.
GCCCTTTCTCTGGCATCCTGATGTTTAGGAGATAATTTTACCAATTCGCTTAAAGAAATATCAAAATCCCCCAGCATTTGGGTAAACTGGAGTATTTCCTGTTTTTTATTAAAAGCCTCTTCCTCAATATGGAAGGCTTTATTGGCTTCTTCTATTTCCAGCAGTCTTTCCTGGTCCTGATTTTCAGTATCCTGAAAATTGGATAACGGCAAGACGTTGTTGGTAAATTTGCTTTCTTTGCGATAATAATCAGTTAAACGTCTTCTTATAACAACTTCGGCAAAAGTAAGAAATTTCGCCCCCTTATCCGCAGAATATTTATCTATAGCCTCATTAAACGCCATAAGTCCGATACTGGCTTCATCATCCTGACCCATAACCAGATAGCGGTTGCAAAAATTGGAAGCCACCCGAAGTATAAAAGGCGTATATTCTTTTAACAATCTTTCCCTGGCTATTTCATCTCCCAGTTGGGCTTCAACCACCATCATCGTCATCTCATCATAAGCTTCGGTTCTTTTCCGGAAAAGAAACCCCAAATTATTCACCTCACTTACACTACAATATTCGCATTTCCATAGGTTTTTCCGAGGGTAAATATTCCAAGGGCAATACCGTAAACATCGAATAAAAGGGCAACTGTTAGATTTAACAGTTGCCGCATTAACTATGAATATTTAAAATTACACTATCTTATCTATTAAAAAGATTTAGAATTACTGTTAATATTATACTAATAATTATACAACTAACGATAGGGAAATATATGGTAAAGTTGCCTCTTTGATAAAAAATATCACCCGGCAGTCGGCCGATATTGAAAAACTTACCCATTCCCCAGATGACTAAGCCCAAAAAAACGATAAAAATACCCATGCCGATTAGAATTTTTCCAAAAGATGACCAATCACCCATGAATTTCCCTCCATTTTAATAATGTCAAGGTTATCTCACTTCAATTAGTCGAAAAGTCTTTCCTGTAAATCCTCTATATTCTCTTTTATATTCAATCCCAGGTGGCGGTAAGCCAATTCGGTGCAGACCCTGCCCCGGGGTGTTCTCTTAATAAAACCTAACTGCAAAAGGTAAGGCTCATAAACATCTTCAATGGTATCGGTTTCTTCATTGATAGTTGCCGCCAAAGTATCCAACCCTACCGGACCGCCGTTAAACTTAAGGATTATGGTTTCCAAAAGTCTTCGGTCGATTTTATCCAGACCCAGTTGGTCCACCTCCAAAAGGTCTAAAGCTTGGGCAGCGATTTCCTGGGAAATAATACCATCTCCTTTTATTTGGGCAAAATCTCTAACCCTTCTTAATAACCGGTTGGCTATTCGAGGGGTGCCCCGGGAACGCCTGCCAATTTCTTCGGCCCCCTCATCGTCTATGGGCACAGCCAGCAACTCGGCTGTTCTCTTTACTACCTTAACCAAATCTTGAACCGAATAAAACTCCAGCCGGGTCACTACTCCAAATCTATCCCGCAAAGGGGCCGTCAATAAGCCTGCCCTGGTTGTCGCACCTATCAAAGTAAAGGGCTGGAGGTCAATCCTGATAGAACGGGCACTGGGCCCTTTGCCAATCATTATGTCCAGGGCAAAGTCCTCCATGGCAGGATATAAAACCTCCTCAACACTTCGGTTGAGTCGATGAATCTCATCAATAAACAAGACATCATGACTTTCCAAATTGGTAAGAATAGCGGCCAAATCCCCCGGGCGCTCAATGGCCGGTCCCGAAGTTACTTTGATTTGGACATTCAATTCATTAGCAATAATATTGGCTAATGTAGTTTTTCCTAAACCGGGAGGACCGTAGAGCAAAACATGATCCAAGGCCTCACCACGATTTTTGGCTGCTTTAATAAAGATATTAAGGGTTTCCTTCACCTTGTCCTGCCCTATATATTCATCTAAAGTTTTGGGCCGCAGATTGACATAATTATCATAGTCATCACTATTGGAAATAGGGGAAATCAAACGTTCTTCCATGAGGGCCTCCTAAAGTCTTGCTAATATTTGCAATGCTTTTCTCAATATAAAGGCTTCATCCTTATCAGGAAATTCTTTTAAAAGTTGAGGAATGAGTTTTTTAACCTCTGTGGGCTGATAACCTAAAGAAACTAGAGCGGTTAAAAGATCATTTTCCACTGCCGAACCGGCACTTTCTAATTCTCCTTCCTGATAGGAAGCTATACCGGCAGGCAGCTTATCCTTCAACTCAATGATTAACCTTTGGGCCGTTTTTTTCCCAATTCCCGGCAGTTTGGTCAATACACTTACATCCTCGGAACATATAGCTTGCTTCAGCTTTTCCGTACTGATATGGGATAAAATAGTTAACGCTCCTTTAGGTCCAACCCCTGAAACATTGATCAACAACAAGAATATATCCCGTTCCTGCCAGTTTTGAAAACCATAAAGCTGCATTAAGTCTTCTCTTATATGTAAATAAGTGATAAGCTCTATTTCTTCTCCTTCCCGGAAGCCATAGAGATTATTCAGGGGTACAAAAACCTCGTAACCCACACCGTTATTGGCTACTACCAGGCTGGAGCTGTTTTTCTTAATTATCTTTCCTTTGAGATAGGCGATCATAACATAATTCTCCTAGTTTGTGTTTGCTTAAAATGGGCATGACATACGGCAATGGCCAATGCATCGGCGGCATCATCGGGTTTGGGTATTTCGGGCAGATTAAGAAAAATTTTCACCATCTTCTGAACCTGTTGTTTATCGGCCCGACCATAACCCACTACCGACTGTTTCACCTGGAGAGGAGTATATTCGCTGACAGGAATGTCATTAAGGGCTCCTGCCAAAAGCACTACCCCCCTGGCTTGGCCTACACTTAAAGCAGTTCGTGTATTTTTATTGAAGAATAATTCCTCCACCGCCAAATCATCGGGTCTAAACTTTTCGATTATTGCGGTTATTTTTTCATAGATTTTTTTTAACCTCATCTCATTGGTCCACTGGGTTTCGGTGTAAATACAACCATATTCTAAAGGATAAAACTTATTACCCTCTACTTTTATAATACCATAACCGGTAATGGCTGTACCCGGGTCTACTCCTAATATTATCATAAATTTCACCTCATAGTTTAATTTCGACACGAACATAAGTTTTCCTCTTTGCAATTAACCCATTTTAAACCTCCTTCTCCTGCAAAAATAAATAACATCAACCCTAGATTCACAAACATTAAAAAGGCTTGGTAAATCCAAGCCTTTGACAGTACCCTTAATAAATATTCAGCAAAAAAATAAATTTATAATAATTAAATCCGTATATTAAAAATCAATTCATAAACTTATTAAAAGAATAGTAAGAAATAAAAATAGTACGTCAACAGGCTGGCTTGGTAAAAAACCAAGCCATACTGTAAGTAATTAGTATATACGTTACAAAAAAGACTATGAGATTTATTATCATAAGCATTTTGCATAATTTAAAAACCTTTTAAAAAAGCGGGTTTGAAGTATATAAAAAAAGGACTTCACCCCTATTTGGAGAAGTTTTCAAGTGACGAAACAAGAAAACATAAGGAGTGAAGTCACT
>JAAXZE010000014.1 GCA_012720075.1 Clostridia bacterium | reverse complement strand
TTAATCCGGCACTTAATTGAAACTATTAATTTTGTATCTTTTAAATAAAAAATAATAAATATAAATAAAAGAATAATTAAGAACGTAACTATATTTTCAATTAAGTGCCGGGGAGTTTTGATAATTCCCGAAGCCACCGAGCTCATTTCTTAAAATTGTTTGAGCTGGCTTTTCGTTGATAATAAATATGGTTGTTAAAAACTGGCCGGCTGCCAAAGAAGCAGCCGGTTTTTAACCAATTAAATGCCAAACAATGGGGATTATGAATTTTGCCAGAAAATACAAAACAGCGATAAGCCCTAAAAACCAAAATAAATATTTATAGCCCATTTTAGTATTTTCCATAGGAATCACCTCAAAAAGTATTATGTGAGTATTTTTGAAAAATATCCTGTGCTCCTTACTTTTTGAGGCCTAACGCGACTATTTTAACGAATTTTCTTACCCTCTTTGAGCCCTTTCAACTGAGGATTTAAAATGACCCGATCCCCTTCGTTCAATCCTTCCTCGATAGCCACATGTTTATCGGTCTCAAAACCCTTTTTAACAGGCTGAATCTTGGCTTTGCCCTTTTTTACCACCCATAAGGCGTCGCCGTCATTAAAAGGGAACAAGGCCGTTTTGGGAACAACCAGTTGATTTTCCCGTTTGTCGGTAATAAACTCAACATCTAATTTTAGCTCCGGAAATAGTTTGATATCTTTAGGCGACTTAACGTCCACCACCACTTTAACCCTTTGTTCTTCTATACCCAGGGCGGATATTTTGGTTTGGGCGGAAGGAGATATTTCTTTAATTACTCCTGTGAAGGTTTGCTCGCCGTCGCCGCTATCAAGAATCAATTCTACCTCCATTCCTTTTTCTAATGCTTTTACTTCTTGGGCTAAGACGAAGACTTCCACATAGTAAAAATCTTTTTGGAAGACCTTCATTAAGGGTGTGCCGCCTAGAACCAGTTCACCTTTCTTTACGGCTATATTGGCAACGGTTCCGTCAATGGGGGAGCGAAGGGTGGATTTTTCAATCTGGTATTGCAATTGCCGGAGCTGGGCTTCCAGGGCCATTAACCTGCCGGTATAAAGCTGGGTGGCACCACCGGAAGAACCATAGGATTTTTTCAGTGACTTTAAGGCCTGGGCCTGCTGTTGCAAACTGAGTTCCGCCAGCTCTTTGGCCGTTTGGGCTTCTTCCAGTTGAACTTTGCTGAGAGCGCCGGCTTGGTATAGCTGTTCCGCCCGGGCCAAATTGTTTTCGGCGGTGGCTAATTCCAGTTTAGCTTTTTCAAGCTGTGCTTCCAGGTTAGCTGCTTGGGTCTGGTATTCTTCCACCAAGGCCAGAGCTTGTTCCCCCCGGGCACTATAGAGTTGGCCTTCCAGCTCTTTAAGCTTAAGTTCCAGTTCTTCGGTGTCCAATACTGCAAGAATATCGCCTTTTTTTACTTCCTGGCCCTCGGTTACAGGCAAGTCAATGACCTTCTGGGTGTTTGGGGCATAGATAGGCGTTTCTGTTTGAGGTATTACCGTGCCTTCTTCCCGAAAGGCATTGGCAATGGTTTGGGGTTTAACCTCTAAAAGCTCCGCTTCCAGGCCACCGCCTATGTTGGATATTACTATAACCAATGAGATGAATCCCGCTAAACCTGCAATTATATACTTCCATTTAGTTTTCATGACCTAAAACCCCCTTATTCCCTCGCCTTTAAGACTTCAACCAAACTGAGCTTGGTGACTTTCCTGGCCGCCGCCAGCTGGGCAATGCCGATGGAAGCTGCGGTAACCAGAAATGCAAGTAGATAAGACGAAGGAGTTATGATAACCGGCATAGTAAAAACATCACTGCTTAGAGCCTGAGACATGGATCCAAGCATTAGTTTGGACATGGGTATTCCTGCCGCCATTGCCCCCCAGGCCAAAAACCATTGTTCAAAGGTAATGACCGAAAGAACTTCCCTCGGAGTCATGCCCAGAACCATCATCGAAGCCAGTTCCCGGCTCCTTTCGGAAAGGGTGATGGTGGAGGAGCTGTAAATAATGGCAAAACCGATGATCATGGAAATGAGGGCAAACAAATAAATGGTACTTCCGTAGGAGGCCATCATTTCCTGCATTTTGCCCAGTTTTTGGTCTTTGGCTTCGATAGCGGCTAAAAAAGGGCTGTGCCGGTATTTTTCCTGCAGTGGTTTAATGGTTCCCTGCGCGGTTTTCAGCATGAAAGAGGTTGCTAAAGGACCCTGGCCCAAAAACTGCTGCAAAGCATTGAGCTCCATATAGGCGCCCATCCCAACATACTGGGGTATAATACCTGTGACCTCCAGCTCTTTGGGGGACCAGTCATCAATAAGAGGTGTATCTATTCGAAGCTTGCTTCCTATATCAACCTCCAATAGAGCGGCCAATCTTTCCGAGAGAAGAAGGCCTTCTTTAGGCGGAGGGATTTTTCTGCCCTTATTATCAAGAATTATATATAGTTGGCTGTTTTCAGGTATTCCTAAAATAGAAACATCCTTTTCCAACCAGTTTTTTTGCAGAGTAACCGGGATTTCCGCCATTGGCTCCACATCCAGTACTCCGGGAAAGGCAGCCAGCTCCCGGGCTGCATCCTTTTGGTCCAGAGGAAGCATTAAGGATAGCTTGATATCATAGACCTCTACCTTTTCATACTGGTCATAAAGCATGGTTTGGATTAAATCATTCATTGACCAGGTAAAGCCCGACATGGCAAAGCAGAACATAATCCCGAGAAAAATAAAAATACTGCGCCCCTTATTGCGGCTGAGGTTGCGAACCGCCATCATCCCCTGAACCGTAAGCATATTCCAGAAGAAAGAGATCTTTTCCAACCAGATTGGGCCTCCCCCTGGGGGAGCAGGGGGCCTTAAGGCTTGGGCCGGCTCCAGCCGGAGCACGTTTTTGCATCCCTGGTAGCCTGCCCAGAGGGAAAAAACCAGGGAAAGTATTATACCTAAGAAAAAATAACGGGGGGAAAACTTGGCCGACAAATCAGGCATATTAAAGAACACCTGATAAATCTGGGCCAAGTATCCGGAAAGCATGGACCCGAGCAAACCGCCCGGGATGCTCCCCCCTAGGGCTATTATCAGGGGGTAGGTCAAGTAATGGCCGATTATTTCCCGGCGGGTGTAGCCGAAGGCTTTCAGTATGCCTATTTGCCCCCTTTGCTGTTCCGTTAATCTTTTGAGGGAAATGTAAAGGATCATGGCGGCAATGGCTAAAAACATTACCGGCATAATCTGAGCCATGGTTTCCAAATTTTCCAGTTCCGTTTCCAATAGTAAATGACTGACCTGGTCAGCCCGGGGGAAAATGCTTTTTACGCCATAGGGCTTAAGTTCCCATTCCAAGGTATCTTTAACAAAATCGAATTTTACTCCCGGTTTTAAGGAAAAAATCACGTTATTAAAGGCCCTTTCACCGAAGAGTTTTTCCATGATTTCCAAAGGAACAAAGGCTATGCCGAAAGTCATGGGATCGGGGTAAACGTCGGCAGAGGTGCGCAAAGCATAAATGAACTCAGGGCTTTGGCCTACCCCTGCTATGGTTAAGGCTCTTTTTTTTCCGCCGGCAATTATTTCTATCTCATCATTCAACTGCAAATTATGGGCTTCGAAAAATTTGCTGTCCAGCCAGATCTTCATTTCATCCCTTTTTAAAGGTATGCCCTGGGTTAGAAATACCCCGTTTAAAGGGTTATCTTCCAATGGGTCTATGGAAACAAGGCGCAAATACACACTTTCTTCGCTGTCAGGGGCCCAGACCTGGACATCCTTAACCATTCGGCCTTCTATTTGTTTAATGCCTTGGATTTTTTGAAGTTTGTTTATTTCACCAAAAGGCAGGGCCTCCATTTCGATAAAACCGTCGGCAAAATTTTGGTTTTGATAAAAATTTTGCTGGGACATTCGCAAATTATCGGCAACATTGGAAAAGGAAGTAAAAATCAAAATAGCAATAATCATAATAACCATACAGGCCAAATAAGTTCCTTTATTCCCTTTGAGGTCTCGAAAAACTTTGCGCCACAGCATTACCAGGTCACCTTCTCAGGAGGAATTGGGTGAGGATTGTTTTCTATTTTTACAATCCTGCCGTCTTTGAGATGAAAAACCCGATGGGCAATCTGGGCGATGGCCGTATTATGGGTTATTATGATTACCGTTTTGTTATAAGCAGTACAGAATTCCTTCAAGAGTTTCAGTACCTGAATACTGGTAGCAAAATCCAAGGCGCCTGTAGGTTCATCGCAAAGCAGTATTTGAGGGTTTTTGACTAAAGCCCGGGCTATGGCAATCCGCTGCTGTTCGCCGCCGGAAAGCTGGGAGGGGAAATGTTGCGCTCGGTCGGCAAGACCCACCTTTTCCAGGAGCTCCTCGATAGAGAGGGGGTTTTGAGCAATTTGCACCGCCAGGGCGATATTTTCGTAGGCCGTCAAATTGGGCATCAGGTTATAAAATTGAAAAACGAAGCCGACATCATTACGGCGGTAAAAGGTCAGCTGTTTACTGTCGGCGGTATGCAAAGGGGTGTCCCGGTAATATAACCGGCCGGAGGTGGCCGTATCCATGCCGCCGATTATATTGAGCAAAGTGCTTTTGCCGGAGCCGCTGGGACCCAGAACCACCACCAGCTCGCCCTCATAGAGCTCAAAACTGGCGTTTTTTAGGGCTTCCACCGTTACTTCGCCCATTTTATAAGTTTTGCATAATTCCTCTGCCCGCATAATTACCTGCATGGTAAACACCCCGAAATATTAATTGAGAATGGATAATGGAGAGTTGAGAATTCCATATAAATTATTTTGAGCCAGCGTAGCGTTGGTAATTGTATATGTTATAAAAAGCTGGAAATTATGAAATATTTTTAAGGATTTATTTCATAATATCCGATATTATGGTCTTTTACAATAGTTTTGAAATATTATTATTGATAAATTACAAAATTTCCTGTATCCTTTTAAATAATACCTGGAAAACCCAAATATTGAGGCAGGTGAGTCTGAGTGGACGGCTTTCAGCGGCGGCAACAGCAAAAAATGAATGATATTTACCGGGCTGCTTTAAAACTTTTTTCCAAACACGGAGTAAAGAAGGTTAAAATAACGGATATAGCCCATGAGGCTCAAGTATCGCCGGTAACTATCTATAATTACTATGGCAGTAAAACAGCCCTTTTAAGACAGGTTGTAACAAACTATCTGAAGGAACAATACCAAAAATATGAGTTGCTCTTACAACAGAATATTCCCTTTCCGGAAAAAATAGAAAGCATTATTTTTAATAAGAAGGAAACAGCCAAAACTCTTCATCCCGAGTTTTTGCGTTCCGTTATGTCCAAGGATCCGCAGACAAGGACCTTTGTTGAAGAGTTTTATCAAAAAAAGGCTATACCCATGTTAATGGAGATACTTAAGGAAGGTTTGGAGCAAGGGTATATTAATCCGGAAATTTCCACCAGAACCATTATGTTTTATATAAATATGTTTTGGGAAACCGTGTACAGGTCCGATATCCTGGACGATGAAAACCGGTGTATCCAGATGGAACTGTCCACTGTCTTTTTTTATGGACTAATGGGCAAAAAACCTGAGTAACGCGAAAAGCCCTGAAATCCATATTATAATTGACATCGCCTCCCTGATGTAATATACTAACCTTTAATCAAATGTCAGAATAATTAAAAAACTGGTTTGTTTTTTTCGGCATTACTATTCTGGTAAAGGAGAACCCCAAATGCCCCAACAGTTGAACATAGGCTATCTGGGACCTTCCGGCACTTTTTCCGAGCAAGCGGCCCAGACTTTAGCCAGGAATTTTCCCCTTCATAGTTTAATACCTTTACCCTCCATCCCCCATGTTTTATTGGAAGCCGATAAAGGCAATATTGACTTGGGTCTGGTGCCTGTGGAAAACTCCATTGAGGGTACGGTGAACGTCACTCTAGATATGCTGGCCCATGAGGTTGATTTGGATATCCAAGGGGAAATTATCCTGGAAATTAAACACTGTCTGCTTACTAAGGAGCCCCATGGTTCCATCCAGGCTATTTACTCCCATCCCCAGGCTTTGGCCCAGTGCCGGCGGTTTTTGCAGAAGAATTTCCCCCAAATCCCTTGTATTACTACAGATAGTACTGCCCAGGCAGCCCAAATTGTCAAAGAATCCCGGGAGCCGGTGGCGGATTTGGGTTCGATGCAAGCCGCCCGGGAGTATGGTCTGTTTGTCAGGTTTACTGATATTGCCGACTATATTAGCAATAAAACCCGCTTTTTGGTTGTCGGCAGAGAAAAACTTCTGGACCTGAAACCGAAAAAAACCTCCCTTTTCCTGGCGGTCAAGGAAAACAGGCCCGGTGTCCTTTATGAAATTTTGGGGGAGTTTGCCAGGGAAAACATTGATTTGACCAAAATAGAATCCCGGCCTACTAAAAAGGAGTTTGGCGATTACTTTTTCTTTTTGGACTGTAAAGCAGATTTGTTGGAAGAAAAGAATGAGGTTTTGAAGAGGTTAGAAAACACCTGTCGGTTAGTCAAGGTTTTGGGGTGTTACGGCAGCGTCAATCTTTAAAACATTAAAAATATTGCTTGACATAAAATTTTTACTACGTATAATTGTACATAAAATAAATATTTCCAAAAACATTGACTGAGAAGAAGTAAGAACAGTGAGGCCTTACAGAAAGTTACCGGTTGATGAGAGGTGCAAGGAGGAATGTTCTGAATACATCTCAAGAGTTGCTCACCGAAAGAGGTTTTTGTGCCTTGAGTAGACTGATGCCGGGGACCTACGCCCGTTATAGCGTTAAAGTATAAACGCATGTTTTTGTGCGTCGTACTTGATAAGGTTGGTATCGCGAGGTACCGATGAACTAAGGTGGTAACACGGAGTTAACCCGTCCTTTGAATTTCAAAGGACGGTTTTTTTTAACTTTTTTAAATTTTTCTGATTGAATAAAGCCATGTAAACCATAAAGGGGGATGATTTTATGGAAAGTGATTATACGGAAGGTGATTATGGAGAAAAAACAGGCATTATCGATAAAGGAGGATAAGAATGGAAGGGGATACTGAAAAGAAAATTCCCGGTGAAATCGGGATGCTTTCTGAAGAGGAATTAAATAATACGGAAGAAAAAGCCAAAAAGCTTCTGGAAGAAAAGGACCGGGAAAGCCGGGTCCGCTCCTATACCGGATTTTGGGGCAAGGTTATCACCTTTATTTCTTTAATATTTGTTGCCTTTCAGCTCTATGTAACCAGCATCGGAACCCTGGAAGCCATGATTCTCAGGGGCTGGCATGCTGCTTTTCTCTTATTATTGTGTTTCTTAATTTATCCGGGGAAAGGCAGGCAAAAAAACAAGTCCCAAAGCCCGTCACCGGTAGATATCTTTTTAATGGTTCTGGTAGTGGTTGTCTTCGGGTATTTTATTATGAATTACCAGGCTATTGCCCTTAAAGGAGGCTATGTTTCAAAATTTGAAAACTACCTGGGGCTTGCCGGTGTGATATTGGTATTTATTGCAGCCAAAAGGGCTTGCGGCAGCCTTGCCTATCTGGCTCTGGTTTTCCTGCTTTATTGTATGCTGGGTCAATTTATTCCGGGGACCTTTGGGCATAGCGGCTTTTCCCTTAAAAGACTGGTAGGCCATATGTTCTGGGGCAGCCAGGGCATCTTTGGCGTCGGTATAGGGGTATCGGCAACGTATATTTTTATCTTCGTTTTATTTGGTTCCTTTTTAAAATACAGTGGCTTCAGCACCGTGATAAATGATGTATCCCTGGCTTTGGTCGGCCGGTCGGCCGGCGGCCCGGCCAAAGTATCGGTTATTGCCAGTGCTTTGATGGGCATGATTAACGGCAGTGCTTTGGCTAATGTGGCTACAACCGGTGCAATTACCATACCTTTGATGAAAAAAACCGGCTACAAGTCTGAATTTGCTGCGGCGGTTGAGGCAGTAGCCTCCACCGGCGGTCAGTTTACCCCACCTGTAATGGGTGCAGTTGGCTTTATTATGGCGGAGTTTTTAGGGATTCCCTACACGGTTGTTTTAACGGCTGCCATCATACCGGCTTTTTTATACTATGTAGGTTTAATCATGGCCGTTCATTTTGAAGCCAAAAGGCTGGGGCTTAAGGGCATTGCCAAAGAGAATATTCCCGATGCTCTTGAGGTCTTAAAGAAAAAGGGACATTTAACATTACCTTTATTTATATTGTTAATCATCATGTTTATGGGTTATACGCCTTTATATGCCGCCATATTTTCCATCCTGGCCGCAGTAGTCTGTTCCTGGTTTCGGAAAGAAACCAGAATGTATCCCAAAGATATAATCCGGGCGTGTGAGGAAGGTGCCAGAAGCGCGGTAAGTGTAGGGGTAGCCTGTGTTATTATCGGAGTGATTATAGGCACCGTATCCCTTACCGGATTAGGTTTGAAATTCGGTTATATGATACTGCAGTTTGTAGGAAAAGGGGAACTGATTAAGGGCGGTTTATTGGTAATGATTATGAGCACCATCCTGGGTATGGGTGTGCCGGGGGTAGCGGCATACGTCATTGTCACGGCGGTTGCCGTACCTGTCCTGATTGAAGTGGGCGCCCTGCCTATAGCGGCTCACATGTTTTGTTTGATTTATGCCTGCCTTTCCAATATTACTCCACCGGTAGCCATGTCCTCTTATGTAGCGGCAGGCATAGCCAATTCGGACCAAACCAAAACTTCTTTGATTGCCGTGAAACTGGGTTTGACGGGTTTTATCTTACCTTTTTTCTTCTTAAACAACCCTATTCTTTTACTGGGCTGCGCCCCTGAAGGGACGGCAACACTGGCAATAGTACGGACTTTGCTGACGGCAACGGTAGGTATTATATTACTGGCAGCAGGGCTGGAGGGCTGGTTGTTTAAAACCTGCGGTTGGCCCGAAAGAATCCTGGCTTTTATCATTGCCTACCTGTTTGTAGACCCGGGAGCCAATACCGATTTACTGGGCACGGGATTAATGATAATTTTGCTGGCGTATCAGTTCTATGCTCTGAAAAAGGAAAAGAAAATGGAAAAAGCGCTGCAAATTTAAGCTTATAATTGCGAACCAAAGTTATTGGAAAATATACTAAAAAAAACTAAAGAAGGAGGAAAATTATGAAAAAGTTTATTGCTATTATGTTGAGTTTACTTTTAGTGATTACCTGGTTAGGAGGGTGTTCTTCCAATCAAGGAACCGAAGCCAAAAAGGAGACCCTAAACCTTAGATTCCCAACGGCCAGTACTACCGGGGCCGTATATCCTTTGGGAGCCGCTTTGGCTAATCTTTGGAACAACAATATTGAGGGCATCAATGTTTCGGCTGAAGCCTCCAACGGTGGTGTCCAAAACTTAAATTTAATGGCCGACGGGGATGCCGACATTTCGGTAGCGGTAACCAGTATCATTACCGAGCAAAGACAAGGTATCAATGCCTTTGAAGGGCGTCCTTATGACGGTGTAAGGATTCTGACCAGTTTGTATGCCAATTATAATCAGGTCGTTGTCAGAAAAGGCATCGGCTTTGACAGCTACAGGGACATTAAAGGCAAGACCTTTGCTGTAGGGGCTCCGGGAAGCACTATGGAAGTTGAAACAAAAAATCATACTCTAAAAGCCGGTTTAAAGTACCCGGACGATTTTAAAGCCCAGTTTGTCGGCCCCACCGAGTCTTTGGATTTGCTCCGCAATAAACAGATAGACGGTTTCTTCATGATGGCGGGTATTCCAACCGCCGCCGTTACCGAGGCTTTAGCTACCGCTGATGCCAAGATTCTCAGTATTGAAGAGGATATTATCAGCACCCTGCAAGCCGAATATCCTTGGTATATTAGGGCCGTTATTCCTGCCGGGACCTACGACGGTCAGGATGAGGATGTGGTGACGACGGCAATAAAAATAATGCTGATCTGTGATGAAAGTGTACCCGAAGATGTAGCTTACAATCTGGTCAAGGTAATGTGGGAAAACATCGACTCTTTAAAAGCAACCAATAAAGTCGTAGAAAACATGAAGCTGGAAGATGCAGCCAAGGACACTGCGGGAATTCCTTTGCATCCAGGTGCGGAAAGATATTATAAGGAAAAAGGTGTGCTCTAGACGGAAAGGAATGAACTTCAATGAGCCCATTGGTGACGGTGAAACACGGGTTTGAACCCCATTTGATGGCTTATCAAGCCTTGGAAGAAGTCTTTGAAGATGAGGCAAAGGGCAAGAAAATCCTTTTAAAACCCAATGCAGGCCGCATTGGTCCCCGGAATTCGGCCCTTTGCACCAATGCAGAAGTTCTTCGAGGCCTGATCAGGTTTTTTAAAGATAAGGGAGCAGGGGAAATTTTTGTCGGTGACGGAGCATTGACCGGTATTGATGTCTGGAAAGCTTTTCAATGGGCCGGTATCACAGAGGTTTGTGAGGAAGAAGGGGTGACCCTGGTCAATTTGGATGAATGTGACCCTGTGGATATAGCCATACCCGACGGGATAATGGTAGATAAGCTCAGGTTTAGTTCTCTGGTTTTCGAAACGGATTTGGTTGTTTCGGTTCCGGTCATTAAGACCCACATGTACACCGGAGTGACCTTAAGCATTAAGAATATGAAAGGGTGCCTCTTAAAAAGAGAGAAAATGATTCTCCATCGTATTGATAAGCCCTGCCCCGATCAAAATAAAGGCCGGTGCCTGGACTGGGGTATTGCCGATATGGCTTCCGTGTTGCTGCCCCATTATGCGGTTCTGGATGGTACTTTTTGCATGGAGGGTTTTGGACCCAGTGCCGGAACCCCAAAGAATTTAAATTTGGTTGTTGCCAGTAAAGACTCCATTGCCGCTGATTTTGTCGGGGTGATGCTGATGGGTATGCCTTGGGATTCCATAGCCCATTTGAATTTGGTTCGGGAGCGATGCGGTGGGCCTACTCTAGATGAAATTCAAGTCATTCCGGAAGATTATATGAAATACAGCCAAAAATTTATTCCGGCCGACTTGGCAACCTTGCCGAATATTTATCCAAATATAGGCTTAATTGAGAAAGGTACTTGCAGTGCCTGCAGTGCCGCTGTCATGATGTTTCTAAAAGCCCATGGCCATCGTTTTCCTCAAGATTTCCGGTTTACCCTGGCTACCGGCCGGGACCTGAGTTTTGAGGAGGCAGCCCGGGAAGATGTATTTCTCATCGGCAATTGTACGGCCCAAAAGGCCCGTGGCAAAGGCTTCTGCAAAGGCTGTCCTCCTGTAGGTTCGGCAATCTTGGCGTTTATTAAGGGCGAGGAGTAAAAACATTAAGGTTAAGGCTGAGGTTGAGGTTAAGATTATTTGTAGTTCTACAGCCTTACAGTTCTACAGAGAAGCTAGAATCTCTAATCATAATTTTAACCTTAACCTAGCGAAGCGGAACCTTAACCTTAGCGATAGATGAGAGTGTCCGGAAGGATTAGGTAATAAAATCGCCTCCTTTAGAATAGATATTATAAATGCTATTTTAAAGGAGGCATAAGTACGTTTATCACCTTGCCTCGCCTTAGAAAAATATATCTAATTCCTGCCCTTCTGCTTCTTTTATTTGGCATTTCCGCCATAGTTTTTTTTAAGTTGGACCTTGGACCGAACTTTATTCGCTCTTTTGCCAAAGAGACCCAGAAAAGTACAGAAGATTTCCTTAACGAAGGCAAAGCTATTTTCAGGTACGACACTTTTGGCAGTGAAGAATTTTGGGGTCAGACTCTAAGGCTTCATGAAGCCATTAAAGGGTCCCAACTGGGAGGAGTGGGGCCGGGGCTAAGTCCGAGAACGGCCTTGACCTTAGGCTTAAAGGTGGACTCGGAGGCCTTACCCTCTTCGCTGGTAAAGCAATTAAAGAAAGGCAAGGTTAATCTGGATGATCCGGCAACAACGGTGGCTTTGTTAAAAAATGATGCCGTAGTAGGGGTTAAAGGATTTTTTAATTCCGAGGGGCAGCTTACTTCTGTAGGAATTCAGTGTGCTCTCTGTCATTCAACGGTAGATGATTCTCTAGCTCCGGGCATCGGACGCCGCCTGGATGGCTGGGCAAACAGGGATTTAAATGTGGGGGCCATAATTGCTTTGGCGCCAAACCTGCAGCCTTTTGCGGATTTACTGCAGGTGGATGTGGAGACCGTTCGTGAAGTCTTATTAGCTTGGGGACCCGGCAAATTTGATGCTCTGTTGGTATTGGACGGCAAAGGTTTTCGTCCTGACGGAAAAACGGCGGCCGTCTTGATTCCTCCGGCTTTCGGTTTAACCGGAGTAAATTTGAGTACCTGGACAGGGTTTGGTTCCATGACCTACTGGAATGCTTTTGTAGCTAACTTGGAAATGCACGGCAAAGGGAGATTTTTGGATGTCAGATTGAATGATCCGGAACAGTTTCCCGTTGCCGCCAGGGCAGGCCTTTGGAATGTTAAAGTGGAACCGGATTTAATTTCTCCGAAGCTTCCGGCACTGCATTTTTATCAATTATCCCTTCAAGCCCCCAAGGCGCCCGCCGGTTCTTTCGATCAGCGGGCAGCAGCCCGGGGAGAAAGGATTTTTAACGGGAAAGCCCGCTGCAGTAATTGCCATGTGCCTCCTATGTTTACAGAACCGGGCTTTAATATGCATAAACCGGAAGAAATAGGAATTGACAGTTTTCAGGCCGACAGGTCACCGGAAAGAATGTACCGGACCGCGCCTTTAAGGGGCCTTTGGACCCACCAGAAAGGCGGGTTCTATCACGACGGGCGTTTTGCAACCCTTCTGGACGTGGTGAATCATTATAACAAAGTATTTAAGCTTAATCTTAGTGAGCAGGAAAAGAAGGATTTGGTTGAATATCTAAAGTCTATATAATTTGCAAAAGCCATGATAAGGATTATTCCTCATCATGGCTTTTGGCTTTTATGAGAGATTGTTCATACCCTTACTTTGCAAGTAGTTGGAAATTCCTTCACCATGCTGTTGTTCTTCTTTTTGAATGTGATTCAAAACCTGGCGAATTTGGGAGTTAGAGAATTCAAAGATGGTGGTATCGTAAGAACTGGAAATATGTTTTTCCGTTTCCAGGGCGTCCTGGCATAAATACATGTCTCTTTGATTGGTGGTTCCCACAGACATATTAGCTGACGGATTGCTTTGGTTCCCTTGAATAATTGGGGTGGTTGTCTGCTGTTGACTTCCTTGACTGCCTTGCTGCGAGACGTTGGGAATTTGCCCGTTTAATATTTGATTAATGGTACTTAAGTGTTGTTGCTCTTTTTGAGCATAGTTACTGAACAATTGTTTCAACTGCTGGCATTGGGCCTCTTGGGCATAGGTTTGATATTTTTGGATGCATAATTCTTCTTGCCTTTTGTGGGTTTCCAAGAGCTGCCTTTCTTTTTGGGTTAAAAAAGCGTTCATATAAAACACCTCCTGCCGTTATTTTTTGATGAAGCTAAAAAAATATTCACTGTCATTCAAGGGAATATTGTTTTTATCGCAGCAAGGTGCTAATATAAAACTAAGTAAACTATTATATTAACAATAGTATACTTGTCTTAAGCCGATGGCCAATAATCACCAGTGGTTAAATATTGACAATATTACGGGTGAGGGGATGTTTATGGAAAAAAGAAAGAGAATTGCCGCACTTATTTTAATTCTTGTCTTTTCAACAGGAGCATACTGGTTTTGGCAAAACTATTTTTCCGCTCAAGGGGGAGAAATCCAGGTTTCCGGCACCATTGAAGCCACCACTGTAGACCTTAATGCGAAAATAGCGGGAACTATCCAAACCTTGACTGTAAAGGCCGGGGACAGCGTAGAAGAGGGTCAGTTGGTGGCTGAATTAAGCCGCAATGATTTAGTGGCCCAGTGGGAAAGGGACCAATTGAGCGTGGCTAAAGCGGAAGCCGGCCTGGCTGACCTAATGTCGGGGACCCGAGCCCAGGAAATCAGCGAGGGAGAAGCCAACTTAAATATTGCCAGGGCTAATCTAAAGATGGCTGAAGATGAATTAGCGAGGTTGGAAGCCCTCTTGGAGGTAGGAGCGGTAACTCAGGTAAGTTATGACAACGCCAAGATTAACCTGGAAATTGCCCAAAACAAGGTCCAGGCCGCAGAAGCCCGTTTGATTCTCTTGAAAGCCGGCTATCGGGAAGAACTTATCAAACAAGCTGAGGTTGAGGTCCAACGGAATAAAGCCGTCTTAAAGGCAACGGAAGCCATGCTGGAAGATCTGAAAATATATTCACCCCTAAAGGGTGTGGTATTATCCAAAAATTACGAATTGGGCGAATGTGTCCAACCGGGGGCATCCATTGCTACCGTGGTCAACTTGGATGATCTCTGGATCAAGGTTTATATTCCCACCGATGATTTGCCTTTAATTAAATTAGGGCAAAAAGTTACTTTTACGGTGAGCGGTTTCGATAGGGTTTTTGAAGGTGTGGTTGAGGAGATAGCTACTAAAGGTGAATTTACCCCCAAAACCATCCAGACCAAAAAAGAGCGAACCAATGTGGTATTTGCGGTAAAAATCAGAATTAACAATGAAGACGGTATCCTAAAGCCGGGGATGCCGGCCGATGTGGTATTTCCGGGAGGTAGCACCAATGATTAAGGTCATTGGGGTAAGTAAGTCCTTTGGTCCGCTGGAAGCCGTTAAGGAGGCCGACCTTCATGTTGCCCCGGGAGAAATCTGCGGTTTAGTAGGCCCTGACGGCGCCGGTAAGACTACCTTGATCCGGCTGATCTGTGGCCTTATTACTCCCGATAAGGGAGAAGCCCTTGTTCTGGGAGTACCGCCGGAAAAACTGAGCGATCGGAAAAACCTCGGCTATATGCCCCAAAGGTTTAGTCTCTATGGGGACTTGACCATCATGGAAAACATCAATTTCTTCGGCTCTATGTATGGGTTGGACAGAAAGACTATAAATGAACGGGCCGATGAGATACTGGAGATAACAAATCTAATTTATTTTAAAAATCGTTTGGCCGATAATCTTTCCGGGGGAATGAAACAAAAACTGGCCCTTACCTGTGCTCTGGTGACCAGGCCCCGAATCCTCATCCTGGATGAACCTACCTATGGTGTGGACCCTGAATCCCGTAAAGAATTTTGGCGGATATTGTATAACCTTAACCAGGAGGGGATGACAATTTTGGTTTCCACTCCCTATATGGATGAAGCGGAGCTTTGCACCAAGGTGGCTTTTATCTCCGGAGGGCGGATCGTTCAGGTGGATTCTCCCCAAAACTTTAAAAATAATTTCCCTTATACTGTAGCCGAAATCCAGGGGAAGCTGACGGACCCTTTCAGTATACAAAGAATAGCCGGTATCCGGGACTGCTATTTCTTCGGCGACCGCTACCGTTTAATTCTGGACAAAGATGTTAACCTTACGGATCTAAAATTTTCCTTAGAGGGGTTGGGGCTTAATGGGCAAAGCCTTGAGGTTATTAAGCCCTCAATGGATGATATTTATGTTTCCCTGGCCGAAAATGAGGTGGTTTAATGGATTGCGTTGTTGAAACCCGTGATTTAACCAGGGTTTTTGGTAATTTCACCGCTGTGGATAAACTTAATATTAAGATTAAAGCCGGGGAAATCTATGGTTTCTTGGGACCCAACGGAGCCGGTAAATCAACGGTCATTAGGATGCTGTGCGGCATTTTGGAACCAAGCGGCGGCTCCGCCACTATTCTGGGCTATGATCTTTTAAAAGAGACGGAAAAGATAAAAAGCCGGATCGGTTATATGTCCCAGAAATTCAGCCTTTATGATGATCTTACCGTCCTGGAAAACCTGGAATTCTATGCCGGTATCTATGGTTTATCCCGCACGGAAAGGCAGGGGCGGATTCCGGAAATGATTGCCATGGCCGGTTTAACGGGCCGGGAACGGGAACCGGTGGCTAACCTTAGCGGCGGCTGGAAACAAAGGCTGGCCCTGGGCTGTGCCATTATAGCCCGTCCTGCTTTGGTTTTTTTGGATGAGCCCACCAGCGGTGTCAGCCCCACCAGCCGCAGGAATTTTTTTAATATTATCCAGGAGCTGGCCAAGAGCGGTACAACGGTTATGGTTACCACCCACTTTATGGATGAAGCGGAACGGTGCCAAAAAATTGCCTTTATTTCGCAAGGAAAACTGATAGCGGTAGATACCCCCGACCGTCTCAAAAGAAATACTTTGCAAGGTTTCCTGGTTGAACTGGATATACCCGGGGCCATAGGCCAAATAAGTGCCTTTCAGGACCTTCCCTATGTTCAGGATTGCAGTAACCATGGTGCAGTACTTCATGTATTGCTGAAAGATAAAAAGTATCTTGAAGATTTGCGAAGTTTTGCAGGAACAGAGCCTAAGCCTATAGTTCCTTCTTTGGAAGATGTATTCATCGCTTTGACAAAAAGCCGGAGGGCAGGTGAAAAGAGTGCATAGAATACTGGCCATTTTAAAAAAGGAATTTCTCCAAATGCGACGGGACAAGATGACCTTGGGACTGATTTTTATGATTCCTTTGGTCCAGCTGCTGCTTTTTGGCTTTGCTATTCAGACCGAAGTCAAACATATTCCTACGGTAGTTTTTGACCAATCTTTAACGGCTGAAAGCCGGGATTTGTTGAATGCTTTCTCTGCCAGCGGCTATTTTGACATTCAATATGTAGTAGATGAGTATTCGGAAGTTAACCAAATGATAGACAGCGGAAAAGCCAAAGTAGGGATAATTTTCCCTCCTGATTTTGCTACCAAGGTCCGGCGGGGGGCTTCCGCTCAGGTTCAAGTGCTGGTGGACGCCAGTGATAATATGGTGGCCAACCAGGCCATTGCCATTGCCAATTCCATTGGACTTCTTAAGTCCCAGGAAGTCCTGGCTCAAAAGGTAAAGCTCACCAATCCCCCTTATGATATCAGGGTGCGGCCCTGGTATAATCCCGACGGAATAACCGCATATTATATGGTTCCCGCTATCTTGGGCGTGGTGGTCACCATGACCATGGTCCTTTTGACCGCTATGGGCATTGTCAGGGAAAGGGAGCGGGGCACCCTGGAACAATTAATGGTCACTCCCATTAAGTCCATAGAACTGATGCTGGGTAAAATATTACCCTATATCGTCTTGGGCTATTTGCAAATTACCGTGGCCTTAATAATTGGGGTCACCGTGTTTGGCGTTCCTATCCGGGGGAGCCTCCTGGAGCTTTACGTTTTAACCCTCTTTTTCATAACGGCTTCCTTGGGGATGGGTATCTTAATTTCCAATGTGGCCAAGACCCAAATGCAGGCCATGCAAATGGGGTTTTTCGTAATGTTGCCCAGTATCATGCTTTCCGGTTTTATGTTTCCCAGAGATGCCATGCCCCGGCTGATCTATTATATCGGTAACGTTATTCCCCTGACATATTATTTGGATATAATCCGGGGCATAGTATTGAAGGGCATAGGTTTTCCTTATCTGGTAGGTCAGGTCGTAAGCTTAATGGTCTTTTCCGTTGTTTTTCTGGTTGCCAGCGCCTTGAAGTTTAAGAAGAAAATTGCGTAATTAGTAACTAATAAATAGAAGTGTGTAAGTGAGTTAGTGTGTAAGTGCTTAAGATTAATTGAGAATTGAGAATGGAGAGTTGAGAATTATTTTAGGTATACAAGGATACGATGTTACTTTTACCTAGCAAAGCGGAAGCTAGCGAACAAAGTGAGCTAAATCTCTATTCTATAATCTAACCTCAACCTTAACCTAGCGTTAGCGAAACCTACACCGGCAGAGCCGGTGTTAAAAGGAGGTTTTACTATCAAAGAACGAATACTTTCGGCGTTTTTGGACCTTGCAGCCAAGAAAGGATTTTACCGGGTGACCATGGATGAACTTTCGGCGGAGGCCGGTATAAGCAAACGGACCCTTTACCGCTACTATCGCAGCAAAGATGAGTTAGTGGAGGCGGCTATTGATGTATTTTTAGCCGATATATCTGAAAAAATTAATGAATTAACAGCTGTACATTATAACCCCGATGAAATGTTTATCCAAATATTTAAGTATGTTAACCACTTACGGTTAAATATCGGGAACCCTTTGGTTTTAGATGATTTAAGGCAGCATTATCCCCATTTATGGAAGAAAATCGCTGCCTTCCGGAAGGAAATAATTAAAAATGTTTTTATGGCTAAATTATTTCATGAGGAAAATAAGGCCTATCTAAGGGACCTCGATTACCGGGTTGTTATTACGGCAATGCTGGCGGCCATAGATGCCGTGGGCAATCCTGAATTCATCCTTTCCAACGGTTTAACCTTTGAAGAAACCGTCAAACAGTTGATAGAATTCTTTAAACACGGTTTTTTGAAGGAAAAAAACAAATAGGAAAATAGTTCTATTTAAGCAAAAAAATTTTTTAGCCCCGGGACGTTATTTAATGCCCCGGCCGGTCTTTGGCCCTGTAAAGCCAGGAGCAGTTGCTGCGCAGTAGAGATTGCCAACTGTTCTCTGGCTTCTTTTGTGCCGGTTCCGATATGGGGGGTAAAGACGGTGTGATCTGAGTCCGTTAACAAGTTCTGCTGTATGTAAGGGATTTTAATATCCCCGGGTTTATCCTCAAATTCAAAAACATCGGCGGCATACCCGCTGAGTTTTCCTGATTTCAGGGCTTCGGCTACCGCCCTTTCATCAACCACTGATCCCCGGCTGATATTAATTAAATAGCTCCCTGGTTTTAAGTATTCTAATGTCTTGGCGTTAATTAAACGGTAATTTTCCGGTCGAAGGTCGCAAGCCACCACCAAAAAGTCGTTTTGGCTTATTAAATCACAAATATTATCATAATATTTAATACCCAAAGTTTTTTCTTGTTCCGCTTTTCTTTCAACATCATAATAGGAAAGATCAACATCAAAGCCCTTAGCCCGGCGGGCTATTGCCGTGCCGATTAATCCTAAGCCTATTATCCCCAGCTTGGAATGATGGAAATCTTTCCCCAGCAAATTGGTAGGATGCCAGCCTTTAAAATCCCCGTTTCGCACATGCCGGTCTCCGGGTAAAATATTCCTGCATAATGACAAAATTAAGCCTATGGCCAGGTCGGCGGGGGAATTGGTAAGGGAATCTTTATTAATAATAACTAGGATGTTTTTCGCGGTGCAGGCCCCGACATCAATATTGTCGTAACCTTTTCCAAAACTGGCGATTATCCGAAGATTTGGGCATTTATTTATAATTTCCCCATCTATTTTGTCGGTAACGAACATAACCAAGGCATCAGCTTTCTTGGCTCTTTCAATGAATTGTTCTTTGGGCAAAGGGCCTGCCTCGGCGTGGTAATCGATTTCACAGTATTCTTTAATAAGATCTATTCCTTTTTGGGGCATCCATTGGGAGATAAATACTCTAGGTTTCATAAAATCCGCCTCCTAAATTTTTCACCGTGTTATATGTAATATTATTAATATTTTTGAAGATACCTTCTTTTTTAAAAGAAAATTCACTCCGTTCCTGAATAAATCCGGTTTAGTTTAATAATTTCGCCGCCACTGCGTTAAAATGGCCCATTTTCACGGAATTCTCTTTAACTGCCGTTAAAATAATCCAAAAAAATGATTTTCTTGTTATGCATATTTATTTGTTGACTCATTTTCTCACTTACACACTATAACACTTAATATCCGGAACAATTTTTACTTTTTTTGCGTCTGTTAATCCGATACTAAAAAATATTAACCGCCAAGGAGGTTTCTGATGTTATGAATAAAAAAAGAATTATCAGTATCGTATTAACAGGAGCGTTTTTAGTAGGAGGGATAGCCCCCGGTTTGGCCGATAATCAACCGCCCCTGACGGAAATCAAGCCCATCATGGCTCCCATTGCCGTTAAGTTTACCGATATAGAGGGGCATTGGGCCCAAAAGGATATCCAAATAATAGTGGAAAAAGGAATATTGGGGGCACTGGACGGTAGGTTTCAACCGGAGAAGATAGTTTCTCAGGAGGACTTTTACAAAGGCTTAAAAGAAGTATTTAGGGATTATTCCCTTTCGGAGATAAACCAGGAAAAAGAGCAAAATTACATAACCAGAATGGAAGTGGCTAAAGCCATCGAAAAGGCCTTTGTGGAGAATGAAATTCCGGTGATGATGACTTTAATGTTCCCGGTTTATGATGATACCGGTGATTTGACTCCGGAGGAAAGTTCGGCTTTATCCTTTGTTTTCAATACGGGGATTATGAAAGGCAAATCTGAAAGGAATTTTTGCCCCGCAGATCCTTTGACCAATGCCGAACTGGCGGTAATTTTGAATAGAACTTCCAATGTTTTAGAAATAGCTACGAAAAATATCCAGGACTATGAAGAAGCCAAGGAAGAAATAATTATAACAATGAATGGAACGGTAAGGGAAATCAACTTTGAAGGGGACAAGCTGAAGAGCATTTTGGTTGTGAACTCCTCCGAAGATAACATGCCTTTTGATAAAGCCTATTTTTTAATCACTGAAAACACAACAATAATTAAAGGAGAGAAAAAAAACACCGAAATAAGAGATGGTGATGAAGTAAGTGTGGAATATGTTGACGGACCTATTACCAAAATTTATCCTGCCAGAATAGAAGCCAAAGTCATTAAGATACTGGAATAAGTATTGTACTAAATATAGTTTGAAAAAACCCGAAGCCGGAGCATACTTAGCTCCGGCCCTTGTTTTTAACACAAGCCCTTTGCTAAGTCCAATAATCCTTAGTCATTTTTTATTAACTTTTTGGGTTTAAGTTTAATAACCTTTTTATGTTCGTTTTTGTTTTTATCTTCGGATCTTAACGGCTTAGTGGCAGGCGTAGGTATATAGCTTTTGAACGGTTTTATTTTTGGTGCAAATTGATTACCGGCAGTTTGTTCTTTGAAAAGTAGCATTGTAAAGGTTGCAATAGCTAAACCGTAAATAAAATGGGCAATTAGAGTGACCATTATTCCTCCGGTAGTGGGGGGGATTTTGTGTTCTACCGACAGGCCAAGCAAGGTCCCAAAAATTAAAACCCATGTTGACAGCCCGTAGCCTATTCCTTTAATAAATAAGTAGTTTCGGCCAAAAAAATTGATAAAATATATAAAGATTATTCCTAAGGCTGCCGAGAAGGTTATATCGGCCACTGCCCCGATAAATAATGCCGAAGGCTTAAATAAGTCATTTTTATTAAGAAAACGTGTTGCAACGATTTGCCAAAAAACCACATTGGTCCAGCCTAATTTGTACATGGCGAAATTTGCAGCTAATTTTACTGCATCAGCTAATAAACCTATTATTGCACCTAATATTATCTTATCTTTTAGCAATAGTCTCACCTCTATTAATTTTTCCTATTATTTTGTTATAGTGTTCAAAATAGATGAGATTTACTCCCCCGTCTGTTCACTATTTTCCAAAAAATGAGCCGGAAGCATATTATGCTCCGGCTTTTTTTGTCCTTTGTTAAGCAATAAGAGTATGTTTTGGCAATAAAATTTTTGGATATATAATAATGAAGAGAATCCTATTAACATAAAGGGAAAGGGATGTTTCATGAAAATAATTGATGCTCACCTGCATTTTTTTAATGCCGAGGGTTTTAAAAAGACTGCCCGGGAGATTTCTCAGGTAAATTATTGCGCTCAAGGCTTAAAAGATGAATTTAATAAGGCCAATGTAGTGGCGGGAGTTGTTATGACTACTCCTGCCAGGAATTTGGGTGACCCTTGTGATTTAACCCTGGAAGACGGTACCGTTGACTCCCTTTTTTATTGTGTGGGAGTAAACCCGGAAGAACTGCGAAAAAACCGGGAAGAATTGGCAAACATTGAACGGGAATTGAAAAATACCCGAGCAACAGGGCTAAAAATTTATGCCGGTTATTTTCCCGTTTATGTTTATGACCCTGTCTATGAGCCAATCTATGATTTAGCCAGAAAGTATAAGGTTCCGGTAGCAATCCATACCGGAGACACCCAAACCTTTAACGGCCTTTTAAAATATTCCCATCCTTTAACTATTGATGAACTGGCGGTAACCCACCCCGATATAAATTTTATTATTTGTCATTTTGGCGTTCCCTGGGTCTTGGATACTGCTGAGCTTCTCCAGAAAAACCCCAATGTTTATGCCGATTTGTCGGGGTTGATAGCAGGCAACCGGGAGGTGGTTTTGCAAACCAAGGACGTGAGGTTGTTTGTGGAACTGGTGCAGCAGGGTTTAGTCTACGCCCACAGTTATGAAAAGATCCTTTTTGGGACCGACTGGCCTTTGGTGCCCATAGAACCTTATGTTGAATTTGTTAAGCATGTGGTACCGGAACAATATCATGAGGATGTCTTCTATAATAATGCTTTAAAGGTTTATCCAAAGTTAAAAAAATACGTCATAAATGACGCAGGTTGAGGATAAGGTTGAGATTTGGTTATTTCGTAATTAGGATTTTGTGACATTGTGTCACCGTGACACCGTGACGCCGAAATCTGAAACTTCCGGTGAGCGATTTTTATAATCTAGCGAAGCAAAAGCTAGCCACCAAAGTTGGCGTAATCTTTAATCTTAATTTTCTTTCCAACTCTACCGACATTCCAACTTTTTTCAAATTATCGACGTAACAGTGGCACGCTGGTACGATGAAACGATAACATATAATTTATTCATTCAGGTCTTTTCGTTCGGCAGTGACCATGTATATTACATTTTCACCCAAATTGGTAGTATGGTCCGCAATCCTTTCCAGGTAGCGGCTGACAAACATCAGTTGGGTACCCTGCTTAATGTTTTTAGGGTCTTCCAGCATGTAAGTCAGCAATTCCCTGATTATTTGAGCATGCAAGCCGTCAACAATATCATCCTTGGCGGCCAGGCTTTCGGCCAGGTTAATATCTTCATTAATATATGCGTCCAGGGCTTCTTTAAGCATTAGCTGGGTTAATTCGGCCATTCTGGGGATATCGATCAGGGGCTTTATCAGAGGTTCATTGCCAATTCTCAGGCATGTTTTGGCGATATCAACGGCGTTATCCCCGATACGTTCCAAATCGGTGATGATTTTAAAACCGGCCGATATTCGGCGTAAATCCTTGGCCATGGGCTGCTGGGTTGCGATGAGTTTTAGAATTTTTTCTTCAATCTGTAACTCTATAGCATCGATTATGTCGTCTTTATCAACTACCTTTTGAGCCAATTCCATATCTTGCCTTATCAAGGAAGCCACAGACAGATTAATTTGTTCCTCTACCAGGCTGCCCATCTTGAGAATTTCCTTTTCCAAATGGTTAAGTGCATTTTGATAATTCATTCTTGTCATTTTATTTATTCCTCCTTTAGCCGAATCTGCCGGTAATATAATCTTCCGTTCGCTTATCCTTGGGTTTGGTGAAGATATTTTCCGTGCGATCATATTCCACCATTTCCCCGTTTAAGAAAAAGGCTGTATAATCGGAGATCCTGGCCGCCTGTTGCATGTTATGGGTTACAATTACTATAGTATACTCCTTTTTTAAATCCTGGATTAATTCTTCAATTCTTAAAGTTGATATCGGGTCCAGGGCGGAAGTGGGCTCATCCATCAAAAGCACTTCCGGTTCTACCGCCAAAACCCTGGCAATACACAAACGTTGTTGTTGCCCACCGGAAAGGCTAAGGGCGTTTTTATTCAAATCATCTTTTACCTCATCCCAGAGGAAAGCTTGCTTTAAGCTTTTTTCCACAATTTCTTGCAAAGTGTTTTTATTCTTTATTCCGTGGATTTTGGGTCCGTAAGCGACATTTTCGAAAATAGACATGGGAAAGGGGTTGGGACTTTGAAAGACCATCCCCATCTTTTTTCTCAAAGTCACCACATCTACATCACTGCGGTAGATGTCGCTGTCATCTATCAGGACTTTACCTTCAATCCTGACCTCACCGAGGAGATCGTTCATCCTGTTTAGGGTTCGTAAAAAGGTTGATTTTCCGCAGCCTGAAGGACCGATAAAGGCGGTAACCTTTTTTTCGCCGATTTTAATGTTAATATCTTTTAAGGCCTGGAATTTGCCGTAATAAAAATTCAGGTTTTCGGTAATTATTTTGTTGTTTTTTTCAGGCATAATCTGTTCCTCCTATCTGTTCCGGGCTACCAGCTTTTTAATGGCATAATTGGCTGTGAAGTTGATTAGCAGGATAATTGCTATCAAAACTACGCCGGTCCCAAAAGCGACATCCATGTTCCCTGTCTCCATGGCCACCATATATAAATGCATTGATAAGGTTCTGGCTCCGTGAAAAATGGATTCCGGCATCAATAACGAACCCCCTAAGGTTAAAAGCAGGGCGGCTGTTTCACAAATGGCCCGTCCAATGCTCAGGATTATTCCGGTTAATATCCCGGGAAGGGCTGAGGGCAAGACTACTTTATAAATTGTCTGCCATTTATTGGCTCCCAAGGCTAAACTGCCTTCCCGATAAGAGCGGGGCACTGTTTTTAGAGCTTCTTCCGAGGCACGGACCAGGGTAGGCAGTATCATACAGGTTGCGGTCAGGGCTCCGGAAACTAAGGACCAGCCCTGGGTGTAATCATGTAAGAGCACCACAAAGAAAGCGTATCCAAACAAACCAAAAATAATGGACGGTATTCCGGCTAAAAGTTCGGTTCCAAAACGGATGATCCTGGTTATTTTTCCTTCCCGGGTATATTCGTTGAGATAAATAGCAGTTCCCACACCCAAAGGAGCAGCCGTCAAAATGGTTAAAAAGACAAAATAGACAGTACCTATAATGATGGGAAAGATTCCGCCTTCGGATCCCATTTTCCGTGGTTTTTGGGTCAAAAACTCTAAATCCACATGTCCCATGCCTTTTAAGATTATATATCCTAAAATAAATACCAGAATGGCTACCGCCAAAAAAGCCGCTGCCCACAAAAAACCGTTAATTAAGAGCTCTTTTCTGTCTTTAGGCTTTGTCAGCATTTATTTACCTACTCCTCTCCGGGTTGCCGCCATGGCAAAAGAATTTAATAAAGCGATGATGCAGAATAAGACAACACCTATCATAAACAAGGCCGCTCGATGTTCAGGTCCGGCATAACCCATTTCCAAAGCTATGGTTCCCGTTAACGTGGCGGCGGGGGCAAAAAGGCTCAGAATGCCGTGTCGGGGCAGCATAGGCACATTGCCGATAACCATGATTAAAGCCATGGTTTCCCCTAAAGCCCTTCCCATAGCCAGGATGACCGCAGAAATTATCCCCGATTTAGCGGACGGGAGTATTACCTGCAATATGGTTTGAATGTGGGAAGACCCAAGGGCCAAAGCGCCTTCTTTATAGGAACGGGGAACGGCTCTGATGGCATCTTCCGAAATATTAATAATTGTAGGTAAAATCATGATAGCCAGAACCATGCCCCCGCTTAGAATGCTATAACCCCAGCGATATTCAGGGGGTAAAACACCGGCCAGTATCTCCCGTTCAATAAAGCGCATGGCCTCATTAATGACAACCATGCCGAACAAACCATAAATAACCGATGGGATACCTGCCAAAAGTTCAATGGCCGGCCGGATAATTCGGGCCGTTTTTTCCGTGGCCAGTTCGGCCAAAAACACGGCCGTAGCCAAACCGAAAGGAACCCCTATGGCTAGGGCCAGGAAAGTAACATAAAAAGTACCTGCTATCATAGGTAATATTCCGTAAATTCCTTCTGTGGGACGCCAGCTTTTACCGGTGAGGATATTCCAGATGCCGTATTCCCCAAGAACCGGCAGCCCCTGTTGGAAAATAAAAAAAGCAATTAAGACGGTAATGGAGAAAGCGGTCAGGGCCATTCCAAATAGCAAGGGTTTTGCTATTTTGTCCGACAGTTGAGATATCCGGCAGGGTTTATTTAGTTTTTTCATGGGACCACCTCGGTGTAGTGGGTAAGTGTTTTAGTGATTAAGTGTATATGAATAGAAAAAGGTTGACGAAAATATTCACCAAATCTTCTACATATTGCTTCCGATTTTGCTTATTTTACAGGAATGAAACCGTTTTCTTGCACCATTTCCTGCGCTTCCGTGTCCAAAACCCAGTCAATGAAAACTTTGGCTAAACCTTCGGCTTCGCCGTTAACCAGGAAGATAAAAGGACGGGTCACGGGGTAGAAGCCTGATTTGGCATTTTCAATAGACGGTTCAATGCCGCCGATTTTTAAACTTTTGACCTCATCATCCATGGACCCCATGGAGATATAGCCAATGGCATTTGGGTCAGCGCTGACAGCGGTTTTGACAGCCCCTGTGGAGTTTTGCACGGCAGCCTTTTCCGTGATTTTTTCCTTGCCTAAGACGATTTCTTCAAAAGCCCCGCGGGTGCCGGAACCTTCTTCACGGTTAACCACCGTAATAGCGGTATCTTTACCGCCTAAGTCTTTCCAGTTGGTGATTTTACCGGAAAAAATATCCTTAACTTGCTCCAAAGTCAAATCATCAACAATATTGTTTTTATTTACGATTACCGCAATGCCGTCTTGAGCTATTACAACAGTTTTAAGGCCAGGATTATTTTCTTTTTCAGACTCTTTCAGTTCCCGGGAAGTCATCCCTATATCGGCCGCACCGTTTATCGTTGACTCTACTCCTGCCCCGGAACCCCCGCCGGTCACATCAATTTTTACCTCTCTGTTTAATTCCATAAACCTCATGGCCAGTTCTTCAGCCAAAGGCTGTACCGAGGTAGATCCTGCCAGTTTTAAATTGCCCTTTGGTTTTGTTTCTCCGTTATTTACTTGACCAACTTGCTCCTTCTGTCCACTGCAGCCTGCCGTCGAAGACAAAATAAAGAAAAGCACCAAAAATATTAGACTAACTTTTTTGAACATTGAAAATTCCCTCCTGATTTTTCTCTGTACGAGAATAAGATAACAAACCCGTGTAAACATAAAATTATCCCTTTGTTAAGTTTTGGTTAAATAATGGGATAACCGCAGCACAGTACTACTTTTGCTTGAATTTTTCTGCTAAAATTGTGGTAACTCTTCAAAGGGGGTATCTCCGTGACCGGAATCTTAGTTGTCGAAGACGACCCAAATATTCGAGAACTTTTACAATATAATTTAGAAAAGGAAGGCTATGAGGTTAAAACTGCCAAAGACGGTCAGGAAGGACTGGAAATAATCGAGACCGGTTGGCCTGATTTGGTTATTTTGGACTTAATGCTTCCCTTTAGGGATGGTTTGGAAATATGTCGGATAATAAGAAGCAAGAAGGAATTGGCCCATATGCCGGTGATCATCTTGACCGCAAAGGGTGAAGAGTTGGATCGGGTTTTGGGTCTGGAAATGGGCGCCGATGATTACGTCACCAAGCCCTTCAGCACTCGGGAAATAGTTGCTCGGGTGAAAGCATTGTTACGACGAACCAGATACATTGAGCAAAATGCCGGGGAAGTTTTAACAAGGGGCAATTTAAGTATAAATATGGAAAACTATGAGGTTTTATTGAACGGGGAAAAGGTTGAACTCACCCATAAAGAATTTCAACTTTTATATCTTTTGGCGTCACGGCCTGGAAAGGTATTTACCCGGGCTTACCTCTTAGAAGAAATTTGGGGTTATGAATACCTGGGAGATACCAGAACGGTGGATGTTCATATAAGACACTTGCGCCAGAAGCTGGGCGAAGATTTGATTGAAACTGTTCGGGGAGTAGGGTATAAGTTTGCGGAAAGATAGCGGGTAAGTTGGAAAAATGAAAGGTAGGGGATTGTTTTTGAAAATTAGAATAAGAACCAAGCTTTTGTTAACCTACCTATTATTGATTTCTTTGTCTTTTACGGTCATGGCTTTTGCCATACTGGGTCCGTTACGGGAGTATTATCTTAAGGATGTAGAAAAGGGCCTGAAAACCAACACCTTTTTGGTTTCCCGGATTTTAATAGAACCAATATTAGAAGATGACAAAGGGGAAATCCAAAAGTTAGTAAAGGAAATAGGAGACCAAATCGGGGCCAGGATAACGGTGATCAATTTTCATGGTGAAGTTTTGGGAGAAACCCACCATTCGGTTTCCCGGATGGAAAACCATAAGGATAGGCCGGAATTTGCAACCGCTTTGGAAGGAGAGGTCGGTATTGCCACCCGGTTTAGTGAAACCCTGGAAACCAGTCATCTTTATGTAGCCCGGCCTTTAATATACGGGGGCGAGGTTAAGGCTGCCATTCGCCTTGCTTTACCCCTTTTAAGCGTAGAGAAAGCCTGGACTTTATTCAGAAAACCCTTATTATTAGGGGGAGCGGCTGCCGTTTTAATGGCTGTTATTTTAAGTTTGTGGCTGGCCGGAACCTTTACCAGACCTATCGAATTAATAAGTAAAACGGCCCAAAGAATTGCCAGGGGGGATTGGCAACAAAAGATTTTTATCTCCTCCAATGATGAATTGGCCCTTTTAGCCCAAAGCATAAATGAAATGGCCGCTTCCCTTAAGGCTCAAATAAATGAAATTGCCACCGGCAAGCAGAGGCTGGAGGCTGTTCTCAATCACATGGCCAGTGGAGTAATGGTAATTGATAACCAAAGTATTATCAGGATGATTAATCCCCAGGTCCGGCAGTTTTTCCAATTTAAAGGTGAAGCTCTGGGTAAGCCTTATCATAATGTCATAAGGAATTATAATCTGGTGGAACAAATTGATGGTCTTTTGGAAAGAAAAGAAGAAAAACCGGCGGTATTTGAAATAACAGCCTTGTATCCTGACCGGCTGACTTTACGAGCTTATGCCGCGCCCATTATTCATGCCGGGAAAATGGACCAGATAGTGATAGTTTTTCATGATATTACGGCTTTACGAAGGCTGGAAAAAATGAAGACGGATTTTGTAGCCAATGCTTCCCACGAACTGCGAACACCGGTAGCTTCCATCAAAGGTTTTGCCGAGACCCTTTTGGATGGGGCTCTGGAAGATGAAAAAGTAGCCCGGAGATTTGTCACCATTATTGATGAGGAGGCCGGCCGTCTAACCAAGCTTATTAATGATCTATTGGACCTTTCCCGTATCGAAGCCAAAGGCATGGCAATGGAAAAATCCCCGACGGATATAGTAAGTTTGTTGCATGAATGTGTTGCCTATTTGGCTAATCAGGCTCAAGAAAAGGAACTGGAGATTACAATAGAAGCTTCCGAACAAGTGCCGGAGGTTAACGTCAATAGGGAAATGTTAAGCAGGGCTTTTACTAATCTGCTAGAAAATAGTATTAAATTCACTCCACCGCGGGGTTTTATCAAAATAACCGCTGCAAAAAAAGAGAATAAATTGGTCATAAAATTTAGCGATACCGGAATAGGTATTCCTAAAGAGGATCTTCCCAGGATATTTGAAAGGTTTTACCGGGTTGATAAATCTAGAACAACGGAAGGAACGGGTTTAGGCCTTAGCATCGTCAAGCATGTCATTGAAGGCCATCAGGGGCGAATCGATGTACAAAGCCAAATGGGTAAAGGGACCTTATTTACTATTACTTTACCCCTTTAATATTAATTGGTGCTTTTAAGGTCAAGCTTATTGGTCCCGTGACCGGCAATTATTTAAGTGTGTAAGTGTGATAGTGCGTAAGTGTGTAAGATAACAATCCTTTTGGGTTAATCTTTTTGTTCCCGTTCCCAGTGCCCAAGATTTCGTGATATCGTGTCACCGTGGCGTTGAAAACTTGAAAGCGGATATAAATCTCCTATCCTTAATCTTATGTAGTAGTTTCCTGCTATTGACACCATTTGGAAAAACTTATATATTGAAAGTAAGCGCTTGCGTTACTGAAAGGAGCTTGCCATGAGCATCAATAACATAGATACTAGTGACAAAATATTGGATGCCACTATTAATATTATAAAGGAAAAAGGATTAAAGGCCGCTACCACCCGGGCCATTGCCAGAAGTGCCGGTGTAAATGAAGTCACCATCTTTCGCAACTTCGGAAGCAAAGAAGGGATAATTAAAGCCCTGATTGAGAGATGTTCCTATGCCCCGGCATTTTCCAAAGCGTTGAAAGAAAATGTGACCTGGGATCTGGAAAAAGACCTTTATATGTTAGCCAAGCTTTATCATCAAACCATAAATAATAATAAAGATCTGATAATTGTTATGATCAGTCTGATGGGAACCGGCCATTTTCCTGAGATACAGCGGGAATTGGTATATATTCCCCGCCAGTTGAAAGAAGATTTATATCAATATTTTAGGACTATGCGGGAAAAAGGAAAGATCATTGATACCAATATTGAAGCTCAGGTTATGGCCTTTTTGGGTGCAAATATGGGATTGTTCCTCATCCGCTCCTTTTTCGGTACCCAGCTTACGGATTTAACGGAAGAAGAATTTTTGCAAAACAGTATTCAAGTATTTGTCCGCGGTTTGCAGCCTTAGTTGGCGGATAAAGAGTTGGAATGTATTGAATCTTCCGTAAGGATGGAGTATTTGTTATGTTTTGCTATTATATTATGGCCCACTTGGAGGAGAAATTATGAGCAAGATATTAAATGTCGGACTGGATATTGGCTCCACAACGGTAAAAATGGTAATTTTAGATGAAGCAGACAATATTGTCTATAAAAAGTATTTAAGGCATTTTTCCGATATAAAAAATACAGTTGTATCCCTTATTGAGGATGCTAAAGCAATCCTGCAAAAAAATCTTTTGACGGTAATGGTGACGGGTTCCGGCGGTCTGGATATCTCGGAAAAACTGCAGCTCCCTTTTATTCAAGAGGTTATGGCCTGTACCCGGGCCATTAAAAAGGTAATTCCCAGAACCGATACCGCTATTGAATTAGGGGGCGAGGATGCTAAAATTACCTATTTCGGCGAATCCATTGAACAACGGATGAACGGGACCTGTGCCGGCGGGACAGGGGCTTTTATAGATCAGATGGCTGCCTTGTTGAAAACCGATGCCGCCGGTTTAAATGAACTGGCCAAAAATCATAAGATTATTTATCCCATTGCTTCCAGGTGTGGAGTTTTTGCTAAAACCGATATTCAGGCCTTATTAAATGAAGGGGCGGCCAAAGAAGATATTGCCGCATCTATACTCCAGGCTGTGGTCAATCAAACCATCAGCGGCTTGGCTCAGGGAAGACCCATTAGCGGTGATGTGGCCTTTTTGGGTGGGCCGTTGCATTTTTTGCCGGAACTGAGAAAACGTTTTATGGAAACTTTGAAATTGGACAATAACAGCGGTATTACTCCCGATGATGCCCAGTTTTTTGTGGCTCTGGGAGCGGCTTTTTCCTCTAAGGAGCAAACTCCTGTCGCTTTTGAATGCTTATACGAAAAAACTCCCATGATCCTTAATGCCAATAATGAAAGTACCGATAAATTGGAGCCTTTATTTACCGATGAAAAGCAATACCTTGAATT
The DNA here is from genome assembly GCA_012720075.1 of Clostridia bacterium. Taxonomy (GTDB): domain Bacteria; phylum Bacillota; class Peptococcia; order Peptococcales; family BICA1-8; genus JAAXZE01. Next base: position 8,496 of record JAAXZE010000014.1, on the reverse strand, counting down.
TAAGGCCCGCCATGAAAAAAATAAGGTTAAGCGAGTGGAATTGCAAACCTATGAGGGCAATGCCTATCTGGGTATTGATGCAGGATCCACAACCACTAAGCTGGCTTTGATCAGCGAGGAGGGCGGTCTTTTATATTCCCATTATGGTAGCAATAAGGGCAATCCGTTGGAATCAACGGTTGAAGCCTTGAAAATTCTTTATGAAAAAATAAACGATAAAACCACCATAGTTAACTCGGCTGTTACTGGCTACGGTGAACATTTGCTCAAGGCAGCCTTGAAAGTGGATATCGGAGAAATTGAAACTATTGCCCATTATAAAGCTGCCGACTTTTTCCTGCCCGGCGTAGATTATGTTTTGGATATTGGCGGTCAGGATATGAAAAGTTTGAAGATAAAAGACGGGGCCATTGATTCCATTATGTTAAACGAGGCTTGCTCCTCGGGTTGCGGCTCTTTTATCGAAACCTTTGCCAACTCCTTAAATATGGATGTCAAGGATTTTGCCCGGCTGGGTGTGGAGGCAAAAAATCCTGTTGATTTGGGTGTTCGCTGTACCGTTTTTATGAACTCCAAAGTAAGGCAAGCCCAGAAAGAAGGAGCGGAAATCAGTGATATCTCCGCCGGCATTTCCCTTTCCGTCATTAAGAATGCCCTGTTTAAGGTTATCCGCTTGCGAAGCGCCGAAGACCTGGGAGATAAAATAGTCGTCCAGGGGGGAACCTTTTATAATGATGCGGTGCTTAGGGCTTTTGAACAAATTACCAACCGGGAGGTAATTCGACCCGACATTGCCGGAATAATGGGGGCTTTTGGCGCGGCGTTAATTGCCCGGGAACGTTATGAAAAAGGATACAAGTCCACCCTCCTGAAAAAGGACGAAATCAAAGATTTTACCGTCCGGACTTCCGTCAAACGTTGTGGGCTTTGTGGCAATAACTGTCAGATAATCATCAAACATTTCCCCAACGGCAGTGATTTTTACTCCGGCAACCGCTGTGAACGAGGAGCGGGGAAGGAAAAAGCCCAAAACCATCTGCCGGATCTTTACGAATATAAGTATAAAAGGGTCTTTAATTATAGATCATTGTCCAAAGAGGAAGCAAGAAGGGGAGTTATCGGACTGCCCAGGGTTTTGAATATGTATGAGGATTTCCCTTTTTGGCATACCTTTTTTACCCAGCTGGGTTACCGGGTGGTGGTTTCCGGCCGTTCCTCCAAAGAGTTGTACGAGTTAGGCATGGAGACTATCCCTTCGGAATCCGTTTGCTATCCGGCCAAACTGGTTCATGGCCATATTATGGATTTGATCAACAAAGGCGTAACCAAGATTTTTTACCCCTGTATACCGTATAACATCAAGGAAGATGAGGATGCTAACAATAAATATAACTGTCCTATTGTGACTTCCTATGCCGAAACCATTAATGCCAATATTGAAGTTTTGAAATCCGGAAAGGTTGTCTTTTATCATCCTTTCTTACCGATAGATATGCCTAAAAAGATGGTAAAAAGGCTAATAGAAGAACTGGCTCCGGAAGGTATTCCCGACAGTGAGATAGCCCGGGCCTGTAAACTGGCCTATCAAGAACTGGAACGCTATAAGGCCGATGTGAGGGCTAAAGGGGAAGAAGCCCTGCGCTATATTGAAGAGCATAATATTAAGGCTATAGTACTGGCCGGTCGACCTTATCATATTGACCCGGAAATCAACCATGGTGTTCCTGAGCTAATTAAATCCTATGGATTTGCCATACTATCGGAGGATTCCATCAGGCATTTGGCCAAGGTTGAGCGGCCTTTAAGGGTGGTAGACCAGTGGGTATATCACTCTCGGATGTATGCCGCGGCAACTTTTGTTGCCCAAAAAGAAAACCTGGAGTTAATACAGTTAAACTCCTTTGGCTGCGGATTAGATGCGGTAACCATTGATCAGGTTAAAGAAATTCTGGATAGGTACGGTAAAATCCATACGGTAATTAAAATAGATGAAATCAATAACTTGGGTGCCGTGAAAATCCGGGTTCGATCTTTGATTGCCGCCATTAACGAAAGGGATAAAAGAGGCTTTAAACCCAAAAAGTTGTCTGAGCCCAAAGGTAGGGTTATTTTCACTAAACAAATGAAGGAAACCCATACCATATTGGCTCCCCAGATGTCTCCCATTCATTTTCAGTTTTTGAAGCCTGGATTTGAAAAAGCCGGTTACACTGTGGAGGTACTGCCTTCGGTTGATAAAAATGCCATTGACATAGGGTTAAAATATGTCAATAATGACGCCTGTTACCCCACAATTATTGTTGTTGGGCAAATAATGGAAGCGTTGAAATCCGGCCGCTATGATTTAAATAATACTTCGGTCATTATGAGCCAAACCGGGGGCGGGTGCCGGGCTACCAATTACATTGCTTTGATTCGAAAAGCTCTCCAGGACGCCGGGATGGGGCAAGTGCCGGTCATTTCCCTGGCCCTTGCGGGGGGGCTGGAAAGCAACCCCGGTTTTAAGATTACCGTGCCTATTTTTAATGATCTAATGATGGGGTTGGTTTACGGCGATCTTTTAATGCGGGTCTTATATAGGGTTCGGCCCTATGAAAAGGTGCCCGGTTCAGCCAACCGGCTTTATGAAAAATGGGTCCAAAAGTGCTTGGATTCTCTAATGCATGATAACAGTCGAAGTACTTTTATAGCCAATATTAATAACATTGTAAAGGATTTTGACAATCTGGAAATCCATGAGGATTGGGTAAAACCAAAGGTGGGAATAGTGGGTGAAATCCTGGTTAAATTCCATCCTACGGCCAATAACAACATCGTTGATTTCCTGGAAGCCGAAGGCGCCGAGGCGGTAGTGCCTGATTTGATAGATTTCTTCTTATACTGTGCTTACGACCATGTTATCAAAAATGAAATCCTTTCAGGCAGTTACGAGAGTAGACTCCTTGGAAAACTGTTTATAAAAATAATTGAGTTTTACCGCAAGGAAATGAAGAAAGCTTTGGCTCGCAGCAAACGTTTTGAGCCTCCCCAGGATATTGAAACCATTGCCCGGAATGCTTCCAGACATTTATCACTGGGTAACCAGTCGGGCGAAGGTTGGTTTTTGACCGGGGAGATGGTAGAGCTGATTCAAAGCGGTGTCAATAATATTGTTTGCCTGCAGCCTTTTGCCTGCCTGCCCAACCATATTACCGGCAAAGGCATGATTAAAGAGCTCCGGAGGGCATATCCAAAAGCCAATATTGTTCCCATCGACTATGACCCGGGGGCCAGTGAAGTTAACCAGCAAAACCGGATAAAGTTAATGCTTTCCGTTGCCAAAGAAGAGTTGATAAGTTAAACCGGCCAGGGGCTCCCCCCCTGGCTTGTTTGTTAATGGGGGACGGTTTATATTTCGGCCCGGTTTTTAGAGAAAAAGTAAAAAGACCCCCATAAATTTTTTCAGCTTACCGAATGTGGGTTATAGCAGGATGTTTTTGATACCAAAAATTTTGGTAAAATATTTTTTGGCGGATATCTTTTTCTTTCCATATTTTCATTAATGGAGGTTGAGGAAAATGATATTTAGCAGAAAAACGTTAATGGCGGCTTTTTTATTTGTTTTTGTCACTGCTTGTATAACCACCGGGTTGGTCTTGGCCGGCGATTATAAAATTACTATCACCAAATCCAATGAAGTGGAGGCTTCGCCTTTAGATACCGCTATCCCTGCCGGTTATGCTTTTGTAGGACCCCAAACAATCCAAAATATAGTTAAGGAAACCGGTCCGGCCGTGGTCAAGATTGAGACTGAAGTTCAGGTTCAAAGACGTTATGATCCCTTTTTCAATGATCCTTTCTTTAGGGAGTTTTTTGGCGATTCTTTTCGTAACCGGACGGAAGTAACCACCGGATTGGGTTCCGGTTTTATCATTTCCAAAGACGGTTATATCGTGACTAATTATCATGTAGTGGAAGGGGCTTCGAAAATCAAGGTTTACTTGACCAGCCGGAAAGACCCTTACCAAGCTAAATTGGTTGGACACGATGAACAACTGGATTTGGCTGTTTTAAAAATAGACGCCGGAAGTAACCTGCCCTTTTTAGAATTCGGCGATACCAACAAACTGGAGGTGGGCAGCTGGGTTATTGCCATCGGCAACCCTTATGGGCTGGACCATACCGTCACTGTGGGTGTAATCAGCGCCAAGGGTAGGCCCATTACCATTAACGGCAACCAGTTTAAGGATTTGTTGCAGACCGATGCCTCCATTAACCCCGGAAACAGCGGCGGTCCGCTAATAGACCTGAATGGTAAGGTCGTTGGCATCAATACCGCTATCAATGCCCAGGCCCAGGGAATAGGTTTTGCCATTCCAAGTTCTACCGTTACTCAAGTGTTAGATCAGTTAATTAATCAGGGAAAGGTTATCAGACCGTGGTTAGGTGTTTATATGCAGCCGGTAACTGAGGAACTGGCCGAGTACTTTGGCTTGAATAAACCGGAAGGAGTTTTGATTAGTGCCGTAGCCGAGAATTCCCCTGCCCAAAAAGCCGGACTCCGCCGGGGAGATATTATTCTCGAATTTGATAAGGAAAAAATTAACGATCCGGAAAAATTACAGGAAAAGGTAACGAAAACCAAAATCGGGCAAAAGGTGGTCTTGCTGATCTTCCGGGACGGCCAATCCATCTATGTACCCGTTACTATTGCCGAACGGTAGACTGAGAAATAAAAAGGGGAGGCACTTTTGTTTAGGCAAAAGCACCTTCCCTTTTTATTAAAAAGATAGAGCCTCTCTGCTCTGCCTTTAGACGATACCTAATAAAATTTTTTCCTATCCAAACACTCCTGTACGTCCATTAAGGCTTCCCCGAAGCGTTGGAAGTGGACAACTTCCCTCTCCCTTAAGAATCTCAGCGGGTCTTTGACACAGGGGTCATCGGTCAGGTTAATGAGCCATTCATAGGTGGCTCGGGCTTTTTGTTCGGCAGCCATATCCTCATGAAGGTCGGCAATGGGGTCACCTTTGGCTTGAATGTAGGCTGCGGTCCAGGGTACACCATCACCATTAACATAGAATAAAGCTTTATCGTGATCGGCATAGTAGCCGCCGAGGCCTGCCGCTTTTATTTCCTCAATGCTGGCATTTCTCATCAGTTGGTAAACCATAGTGGCAATTACTTCCAGGTGGGCCATTTCTTCCGTGGCGATGTCGGTAAGCAAGGCTTTGCTTTTACCGGTGGGCATGGTGTATCTCTGAGTTTGATATCTTAAAGCCGCCGCCAATTCGCCGTCGGGACCGCCGTATTGGGTGATCAGGTATTTAGCCATTCTTAAATCGCCGTTACGTATATTAACAGGATATTGTAGCTTCTTTTCATAAATCCACATTAGTTATTCCTCCTTTCATACTTCCCAGGGCCATGGTTCGTTAACCCATTGCCAAGGGTACTGACTGGGTGCATAACCGAAATTGGTCAAGGGGCCGTATTGGGCCTCGTACATGGCTTTTAATTCCTGGTATTTTTGACTGAGACTATTAAAATCGGCCAAAGCCTGTTGATTGTTAGGGTAATTGTCCAGGTACAAGTTTAATTCAACCAAAGCAAAGGAGACCTCTTGCAACTGGCGCATCAAAGGGCAATTATACCTATCCATTTGGAAATCCCTCCTTAATTGTTAATGGTATCTTTTCTTCTCTATATAAGGCTGATAAAGTGCAGGAAAGATTGTCCCTTTGGAAAATCCTTCCGAAAGGGGAAACAGCCTGCCATAGGGTTGATACGGAATATAGGCTCTGCCCAATTGCAGTTCTCTTTTGTTGGACATCATATGTTCACTCCTTTTCGGTTCTTATCTTAGTCTCAATATTAGTTTATTCAGCACTATTTTGCTAAGTGTGAAAAGGAGGGATTTAATTGAAAAATATTATGTAAATTATGGAAATTAGATAATGTCTGGTTTTTGGGAACTTTTTCTTGTTTTAGAGCGTCTGGAAATATAAAATAATGTCGAAACGTTGAAAAAAGAAAAAGGAGAATGGGTATGCAAAAAAAAGTGGAGTGGAGCAAGAGAAAAATTTTTACCGGAATTATATTGATATTTTTAGTTAGCTTTGCTCTGACCTTGCCTATAGCGGCAGCCGATAATGTCAAACTGGTAATTGACCAAAAAAAGGTTGATGTTTCGCCATCACCGGTTATCAGGGACGGCCGAACCTTGGTTCCGGTAAGGGTGGTTTCGGAAAGCCTGGGAGCTACCGTAAACTGGGATGGACAAAACAGGACGGTACATATAGTTAAAGGCGATCGGTCGGTTTTATTGCGCATTGATAACCGTTTGGTTGATTTTACTGAAGGAGGTTCCACCGGCTATAGCCTGTGCGATGTACCGCCCGCCATTATTGGTGATCGTACCTTTGTGCCCTTAAGGCTGGTTAGCAGTGCCTTGGGGGTGGCTGTCCATTGGCAGGAAGAAACAAGAACCGTTGTTATTGATTCCAGCCTGGCTGTACCTTTCACTCCTTTTTTTGATCTGTCAATACCGACAATACAACCGGGACAGACCATCACCGGTTTAACAATTTTACAATTGGGCACCGGTTCAGCCCTGCCGGCAGGGGGGCAGGAGGTTCGTTTTCAGCTCTTAGATCCCAAAACAGGCAGAGGGCCGGTGATTGCCCGGGGAAATAATCTTACTTCCCTTTATAGCTGGCTGCCCGACCCGGCGTATAGCGGCTCAAAGGTTTTAGCAGCCGCAGTTTATGATCAAAACGGCAAATTCCTGGCCGGTACCGCAGCTCCTGTTCAAGTGGCGGTAGTGCCTCAAGTTTCTTTGACCGGGGTTACTCCGGGACAGGAAATTAAAAATAACGCCAATATCGGTATCGCCACCACCTTTTTGGCTGAATATGTAAAATATGAGTTGACCAACCTGGCAACAGGCAAGGTAACCCTTACTGAAGAAATGGATCCTCAAGGATTCTTTGTGTGGGCTCCGGAGGTAACGGACAACGGCACTTATGGGTTAAGGGCCATTGCCTATGACAGCCTGGGCAGGGCTTTTTCCAGCCCGACCATTACCGTAACGGCTGCGGTGGAGCCCGCTTTGGCATTAAGGGGTGTTGCCGCCGGCGTGGTAGATAAACCGGTAACCTTATGGGTCTGGAGGAACTTTCCTATTACCCAGGTGGAATATATTTTGAAAAATGTTAATACCGGCCAGGAGATAGTCTTGGCCCAAAGCGGGTATTCCAGTTTCAACTGGTTCCCGGGGCCGGAGCTGGCCGGCAGCTGGGAGGTTTACGGCCGGGTCAAAGATACCCGGGGGGTTACCCATACTACTGAACCTATTGCTGTTCAAATCACGGGCAAAGCCAAGTTAAACCTGATAGGGGTTGGTCCTAATCAAGTGCTGACCGATACCGTAAAGCTCAGTTCAAAAGCCAATGTTCCCTTGACCGGTATTGAATACCGGCTGCTTTCAACAACAGGGAATTTGCTAAAAGTAATAGCCGGAGGCCCTGATGCCTTGGCGGAATACACTTGGTCACCCCAAGAAGTGGCTGCGGGCTATTATAAAATCCAGGCTGTAGGTTTTACCTCCGGAGGAGGGCAAGTTCTTAGTGAGGCAGTTCCCGTAAGGGTTTATTTAGGTAAAATATACGGACCCGTTCCCATTATTGAAAAAGATAAGTTTAAGGATTTTGCTTCCCAACTGGCTGTAAAATCCCAGGAAAAAACCGGAATGTCCGCAGCCCTTCAAACGGCCCAGGCCATATTAGAAACGGGATGGGGACAGTCAACTCCGGTGGATAAGTATACAGGAAAGCCTTCCAATAACCTCTTTGGCATTAAAGGAAAAGGGCCGGCCGGCTCCGTTATCTCCAATACCTGGGAGGAATATAACGGCGCAACCTTCAGGATTGATGCCGAATTCCGGGCCTATAACAATCCGGAAGAAAGCTGGAACGACCATAAGACTTTATTGTTAACGGCGGCCAGGTATGAGCCCTACCGGCAAGTGATGCATAACAGTACTTTAGGTGCCTGGGCTTTAAAACGGGCCGGATATGCCACCGATTCTAAATACCCTTTGAAGCTTATAGATATTATTAAGAGATATAACCTTCATTTATTGGATGAAAAAGACATCTAGAGGTTGGAGGTTGGCAGGATTTTTAAAAGCATTAAATTAAGCTAGCGGTTTATCCTTTAATATACTTAAGTTTGTTTCGCATCGATAATTGAAGCAGGTTAATACACTTAAACGCCTATTTTAGGCGTCAGACTGTCGGCAAAGTTATTAAATATGTAGCAAAAAAGGCTATGAAATTTATTATCATAAGAAAAGCATTAGCGAGATTGAATAAGAAGAACGCAGGTGGCTGAGGATTAGAATTATCAACTGTTTGACCCGGCACTTAATTGAAACTATCAATTTTGTATCTTTTAAAAAATAATGAATAAAAATAAAAGAATAATTAAGAAACGTAACTAAATTATCAATTAAGT
>JAAXZE010000191.1 GCA_012720075.1 Clostridia bacterium | reverse complement strand
GATTGAATAAAAAGAACGCAGGTGGCTGAGGATTAGAATTATCAATTATTTGACCCGGCACTTAATTGAAACTATCAATTTTGTATCTTTTAAAAAATAATGAATAAAAATAAAAGAAATAATTAAGAAACGTAACTAAATTTTCAATTAAGTGCCGGGGAGTTTTGATAATTCCCGAAGCCATCGAGTTCATTCCTTATAATTGTTTGAGCTAGCTTTTCGTTGATAATAAATATGGTTTGTCAACAAGATGTCTCGGTGATAACCGGGATATTCATTTAGCTTATGGATTTAAGCTTTGTAATATTTTTCCGATTTCAAAAACCTCAAGCAGGTTAGTTTGTTTTTTTTAAGAAAAATAAAGAATTTTGTATTTTTAGGTCTAAACTTTTTTCCAATGTTACCGATATATACTAGTGTGTAAAACCTCATCACTTTCCCGGGGTTAGATAGCGGCCGGATCTAAAATCGGAAAAAGTGATGGGTTTATAAAAATAGCCCAGGGAAGGGCAATAAAATTCAAGGAGGAATAAAAATGATTATTAACCACAACATTTCAGCTCTTAACACTTATCGGCAGCTGAGTTTTAACGGCACACAAACCTCTAAAAACCTGGAAAAATTATCTTCAGGTCTTCGCATCAACCGCGCCGGCGATGATGCAGCAGGTTTGGCCATTTCTGAAAAAATGAGAGGTCAAATCAGAGGCTTAAATCAAGCTTCAAGAAATGCTCAAGATTCTATTTCTTTAATTCAAACTGCAGAAGGCGCATTAAGCGAAACTCACGCTATTCTTCAAAGAATGCGTGAATTAGCAGTTCAATCCGCCAACGATACCTATATTGGTGTAGACAGAGCACAGATTCAATCAGAAATCGATCAATTAGCCAGAGAAATAACCCGGATTGCCGAAACTACCGAGTTTAACAACCAAAAATTATTAGACGGAGATTTTGTAAACAAAACATTCCATATTGGCTCAAATGCCGACCAGAACGTAACTTTAACCATTAACAACATGGATGCAAGAGCATTAAAGGTTACTGCAATGACCTTAAATACTGTAGAATTGGTTTCTGGTAATCTTGAAGGAACCAATATAACTACCAGTAATGTAACATTTAAAATTACAGTAACTACTGGTGCTACTAGTGTTGTTGGAACTCCTGGAGTTACTATCTCGCTTTCCGGATCTGCAAGCTCAGGATACACAATTAATGTAATTGCTAAAGCAACATCTGCCGCAACTGTAGCTGATTATAACACTATTGCAAATTTACTAAATAACGATGAAAATGTTAAAGCTATAGTAACGTTTAATGGATTATCGACAGCTGCAGCAACGGCTTTGAATTCTCAAGCTTTAACGGCTGCCACCATTGCTGAAGCCGATTCCAAAAATGGTTTAGGTATCAAGGTGGATACTCAACAGGCTGCCAATATTGCTATTACCGTAATTAATAATGCTATTGATACGGTTTCCCAAGAAAGATCCAAACTTGGTGCAATGCAAAACAGATTAGAGCATACTATTAAGAACCTTGACACATCCGCTGAAAACCTTCAAGCATCAGAATCCAGAATAAGAGACGTAGATATGGCCAAAGAAATGATGGAGTTCACCAAGAACAACATCCTGCAACAAGCAGCTCAAGCTATGCTTGCTCAAGCAAACCAAGTTCCTCAAGGAGTACTTCAATTATTAAGATAATTTTAAAAGAAAGGCAGGGGAATAATTTCCTCTGCCTTTTTTCATTAAATATAAATTTTTTGTCGAAAGTAACGATATATATAGTATGAAGTCGAAATAAAGGCTGGTGAATTCTTTTATGGACAAGCAAGGGCTGTTAGAAAAAAATTTGAAGCTTCTAGCTCAACATGGGTATAGTTCCGGTATAATTGGTAACACAGTATTGGAGATTGGAAAAAGCCATCAGGGATATGACAATATACGATACAAATTAGAAAACGGCAAAAAGGTGTATCTCCATAGCATTTATAATATACAACGGGAATGGCAGATTATTGAAAAGGACCTTGATGTTGAGAAAAAGGATGCTGTTTATATTGTATACGGTCTGGGTTTGGGATATCACATTAAGGAATTGAAAAAGAAAATAAGTAACAGGAGTTTTATTTTTGTTATCGAGAAAAACAAAGATATAATTTCTACATACATAAACACCCAAGACTTTTCAGAAATTGCTTTAGGTAACATATTTTTCTTTTTTGGAAATGAAGAAGAAATTCTTACTAGAATTAATCAAAAACTTTTTAACTTTAGCATCATGCCTCTTTTGGGCAATTTAACCAATGTGATTATTCCTTCTTATCGTAATATTTACGGACAGTGGATTAATGAAATGCAAAAAAAGATTTTCGATGTTATCCGCCATACTTTTTTTATGCTGGGAAATGATATGGAGGATACAATAATCGGGATTCGCAATAACTTGGAAAATATAAAGGTTCTTCTTGAAAGCCCCAGTATTGAGGGTTTAAAAGACGCTTATCTAAATTCACCTGTAATAATTGTATCGGCGGGGCCATCCTTGGATAAAAACGTTCACCAGTTAAAAAACGCCCAAGGAAAGGCATTGATTATAGCCACAGATGCTGTGCTGTCTACTTTGAAAAAGCACAATATCGTTCCTGACGGGGTAGTTAGTATTGAAAGGATTTTGTTAACATATGAAAAGTTTTACAAGGATAAAATTTTTGACCCCAAGACTGTATTTATCGGTCCCCCGGTTGTCAGACCGGAGATTTTCGATACTATGAAAAATAATAAAAAATTGGTTTGTCTGAAAATGGGAGAAAAAATAAATGAGTGGATTAATAATGACATTGTAGGGGATAATCGTTTGCTGTTTATGGGGACTTCCTGTGCTCATATAGCTTTTTCCTTTGCAAAGCATATCGGAGCAAATCCCATTATTTTTATTGGGCAGGACTTAGCTTATACAAAAGAGGGAGTCACCCACTCAAATGATGTTGAAATAAAGGACAAAGTAGATATAAACAGCCACAATAGTGATATTACTTATGTAAAAGGTATTGACGGAGATTTGCTGCCAACCAATCATGCTTTTAAGAATTTCTTAACCTGGTTTGAATTAGAAATCAGTAAGGATAATAGCGGCAGGGAATATATTGATGCAACGGAAGGCGGAGCATATATCTCGGGAACAAAAATCATGACCTTAAAAAACGCAATAGAAGAGTACTGCACAAAAGCGGTTGTCCCGCTATGTGAAAAAGTTGTTCCAAGTGAACTTAATCAAGAAAAATATGCTAAGGCAATTAAAGAAATAGAAAAATTAATAGAAACCTTTCAAAAGATAAAGAAAGAATGTAATATACAAATCCTAAGATTAGACAAATTACAAAACAAAGTTATTAAGGATAAAAAACAACTTTCCGTAACCGATAGAGAAAAAATCTTAAAAGTTCTCAATCAGGCAAAAACTGCAGAAAATATGATTTTATACCATGATGTGGCCAGAACCTTATTTCAGTCTTCGTTCATGATGGCCGCTGCCAAGGTTAGGATGCTGGGAAATGAATTAAACGATGAAAATTTGAAGGAAAATGTTGTGATCCAAAAGCGAATGATAGCGTCTTTTATTGTAGGTTGCTACAGTGTCTTAAAAACTTTAACGGAAATTTTGCATAAACTGAATGCCGAGCGGGAGGTCTCCTAATGAATGAGAATGAAATTTTAGTGGAGGAAACCATTGAAGAAGTAAATCTTTATTTGCCAAAAATGATAAATGGAATAGACAGCTTTATATTGTATTTTGAAAACGGGAAGGAAAAAGAACAGGAAAGTAATACCTTGCTTTCTAATATTTTTGAAGGGCTTGAGTGGATCACACAGGCTGTTTATTTAATTAATAAAATAAAGCCGGGTCCAATGCAGGAACAGGAATTGGTAGAAAAACTATCAATGTTGATAGACGCATATGAGAATGAGGATTATCTTTTGTTATGTGATATTTTAGATTATGAAATAAAACCGGTTTTGAAAAAATGGGCTAATCAAATTAGTTAGATAAGAGTATAAACTTTATATTTGGAGAGGCGAAATCATGCTAAATGATAAAACAATTTTAATTACAGGCGGAACAGGATCTTTTGGGAAAAAGTTTACAGAGATAGTTTTAAAAAGATATCCCAATGTGAAAAAGGTTATCATTTTTAGTAGAGATGAGCTTAAACAATTTGAAATGGCACAACAGTTTGAACATAACCCAAAATTAAGATTTTTTATTGGGGATGTTCGTGATAAAGATAGATTATACAGGGCTATGGACGGTGTGGAATATGTTGTTCATGCTGCGGCGATGAAACAGGTGCCGGCGGCGGAATATAATCCCATAGAGGCGATAAGAACCAACATTAACGGGGCGGAAAACGTAATTAATTCGGCAATAGATAATGGTGTAAAAAAGGTAATTGCCTTAAGCACCGATAAAGCGGCGAACCCCATAAATTTGTATGGTGCAACCAAACTTTGTTCGGACAAGCTTTTTGTTGCAGGCAATTCTTATGTGGGAAGTAAGGAGACCAGGTTTTCGGTAGTGAGGTATGGTAATGTAGTAGGCAGCAGAGGAAGTGTTGTGCCGTTCTTTCTAAAGCAAAGGGAAAGAGGGTTTTTGCCGGTAACCGACCCCAGAATGACTAGATTTTGGATTACCCTTGAGCAAGGTGTAGATTTTGTATTAAAGAGTTTTGCGAGAATGAAAGGCGGGGAAATATTCGTACCGAAGATTCCCAGTATGAATATTATGGACTTGGCCAAGGCTATTGGTCCCGAATGTGAAATTAAAATAGTAGGAATAAGACCCGGTGAAAAGCTGCATGAATTAATGATAACAGCCGATGATGCAAGGAATACGGTAGAGTATGAGGACTATTTTGTTATTCAACCGGAATTTGCTTGGTGGAAGAGAAACGATTATATTAAAGAAAATGGCGGTAAAAAGGTAGAAGAAGGATTTGTCTATAGCAGCAATAATAATAATTGGTGGTTAACGGTAGAAGAACTTAAGGACATGATAAAGGAGTTTCAGGTATGAAGCAAGGAATACCTTATGGCCGACAGTATATTGATGAAGAAGACATAAAATCAATAATTGAAGTCTTAAAAGGTGATTATCTGACAACAGGTCCTTATGTCAAAAAGTTTGAAGAAAATTTCGCTCACTATGTAGGCGTAAAATATGCGGTTGCCGTAGCAAATGGCACAGCGGCATTGCATTTGGCATGTTTAGCCGCCGGTATCGGTGCAGGTGATGAAGTAATTACATCACCAATAACTTTTGCCGCCAGTGCCAATTGTGCTCTTTACGTTGGAGCTAAGCCTGTTTTCGCCGATATAGACAGTCAAACTTATAATATCGACCCATCCCAAATAAAAACCAAAATAAGCGCAAAAACGAAGGCAATTATTCCGGTCCATTATACAGGTCTGCCTTGCGATATGAAAGCAATTAATGAGATTGCTAAAGAAAAAAATTTAATGGTTATAGAGGATGCATGTCATGCTTTAGGTGCAAGGTATAAGAATACCAAAATTGGTGACTGTACTTATTCAGATATGACTGTATTCAGCTTTCATCCCGTTAAACATATTACTACAGGTGAAGGCGGGATGATAACTACAAATTCCAAAGAATTGTATCAAAAGTTATTGCTGCTTCGGAGTCATGGCATTACCCGTGATGAAGACCAGTTAAAAGAAAATCATGGCGGCTGGTACTATGAAATGCAAACATTAGGGTACAATTATAGACTGACTGACATACAAAGCGCTTTGGGAATATCTCAGCTTAAAAAGGTAGATTGGTTTATTCAAAGGAGAAGAGAAATTGCCGAAATGTATAATAGAGGCTTAAAGGATTTGCCTCTGGAACTTCCTTTTGAACCGGAAGGATGTATTAATTCTTATCATTTATATGTAATTCGGTTAAAAAAAGAAGCGAAAGTAAATCGGAAAGAACTTTATGATTACCTGAAATCAAAAGGCATTTACAGCCAGGTGCACTATATACCGGTGCATACTTTGCCGTATTATAGAGAGAAACTTGGTTATAACTGGGGAGATTATCCTAAGGCGGAAGAGCATTATCGAAATGTGTTAACTTTACCCATTTACCCTGGAATGACTGATGAAGATGTAAAGTTTGTTATTTCAAAGTTAAAAGAGGTATTGAAATGAGAATTGTCATAATAAGCCAGGCTCGGATGACTTCAACCCGTTTACCGGGAAAGGTATTGAAAGAAGTATTGGGTAAACCGCTGCTGGAATATCATATAGAGCGCCTTCAAAGGGTCCGGTTAGCTGATGAGTTAGTCATTGCGACAACCGTAAATGATACTGATCAGCCAATAGTAGATTTATGTGAAAGACTGGGAGTGAAATTTTTCAGAGGTTCAGAAGAGGATGTTTTATCAAGATACTATTATACGGCAATTGAGCATAAAGCTGATGCGGTGGTAAGAGTAACCTCCGATTGTCCGTTAATCGATCCAAAAGAAATAGATAAAGTAATAAAGGCATATAAAGATAATCATCCCCGATTTGATTACGTCGCCAATACTTTAACCAGAACATACCCAAGGGGAATGGATACAGAGGTTTTTTCTATACAAGCCTTAAAGGAAGCATTTGAAGAAGCCTTTGAAGTGCCGCAAAGGGAACATGTTACGCCGTTTATTCATAGACAGCCTGATCGTTATAAATTATTAAACGTTGAATATAAAGATGATTTTAGTTTCCATCGATGGACTGTAGATACTATAGAAGATTTTGCACTTATAAAAATACTTATTGAGGAACTATATCCTAAAAAGTCACATTTTAGTCTGGAGGATTGTCTGGAGTTTCTGGAAAGAAACCCTGAGTGGATTAAGTTAAATGCTCATATAGAACAAAAGGTGTATGGACAATGAATGTTTTTTTTCGTGTTGACGCCTCAATAGAAATGGGTTCCGGGCACCTGATGAGGTGCCTTACCTTAGCTGAACAGTTAAAGGAAAAAGGTGTGGACGTTAGTTTTATTTCCAGGAATCATGAAGGAAATTTATTTAACCTCATTATTGAAAAAGGCTTTAAACTTTATCAATTGCCTAGAGTCGGGACTAACAAAATTAAACCACAAACTCAGCATTCCCAATGGTTAGGAGTTAACTGGGATGTTGATGTTAATGAAACTATTGAGATTTTGAAAAATAATCTAAAGCCGGACTGGCTGATTATAGATCATTATGCCATCGATGAAGCTTGGGAAAAGCAGGTTCGGCCCTTTGTAAAAAATATTATGGTGATTGACGATTTGGCCGATAGACCTCATGATTGTGATATTTTATTGGATCAAAACTATTACCTAAATATGAAGGAACGCTATAGAGGTCTAATACCATCGACTTGCCAGACATTATTAGGTCCCCAGTTTGTTTTACTTCGACCCGAGTTCATAAAAGCAAGAGAAAAATTGAGAAAAAGGAATGGGGATATAAAAAAAATATTTGTATTTTTTGGAGGCACTGACCCGACAAATGAAACAAAGAAGGCTTTATCTGCAATAAAAAGAATAAACAAATCAGATATTACTGCTGATGTTGTTGTAGGTGCTTCTAATCCCCATAAAAAGGATATAGAGTCTTACTGTAATAGTAACATGATGAATGCAACTTATTATTGCCAAACTGATAAAATTGCCGAGTTAATGGCTAAAGCTGATTTAGCTATAGGTGGTGGAGGAACAACAACATGGGAAAGATGTTATATGGGACTGCCGGCAATTGTTGTGTCTTTGGCGGATAATCAGATTGAAACAAATGAAATTCTTGCCCAAAAAAGGATTATTAAATATTTAGGAAAAGCGGAAGAAATTTCAGAAGATATATGGTATAGAAACATAAACGAACTCATGAGTTGTCCTGATTATGTATCCGAACTGAGTAAAAACGCGTTAAATCTAATGGATAATTCTTTAAATAATATTCTAGTTGAATTATTGCGAGGTACAAAATGAATACAAAAGGATTTGGCTTGCGGGAATTAAAAGAAGATGACTTAGAAATTGTGTTAAAATGGAGAAACTCGGATAGAATTAAAGCCAATATGTATAGCGACCATACTATTACTTTATCAGAGCATATAGAATGGTTTAAAAGAATAAAAAACTCAGAAAAAGATAAGTATTTGATTTTTGAGTATGAAAAGAAACCAATAGGTCTTTTATATTTTAATAATATTGATTTAAAGAATAAAACATGCTATTGGGGAATGTATATTGGAGAAAATGATGTTCCGGTAAAAAGTGGAATAGTATTGGAATACTTTGCTATGGAATATGCTTTTGATAAATTAGGTATGCGTAAATTATGCGGTGAGATTTTTGCCTTTAATGACAGGGTTATTAAACTTCATAAGATGTTTGGTTTTTCTATTGAAGGTATTCTGAAAAAACATGTCATAAAGAACAAAAAATATGAAGACATAGTGCTTGTAGCAATGTTTAGAGAACACTGGGAAGAGCGATACAAAAAAGGAGAGAGTAAAAATGAAAGAACAACTTAAAGAAATTATTAATGAAATCTTAGAAAAAAAAGAGGGAAATTTAATTGAAACACTTGATGAGGATTTATCTTTAAGAAAGGATTTAGGGTTTGATTCTTTAGATTTAGCGGAATTAACAGTAGTTATTCAAGATAAATTTGGAGTCGATATTTTTGAAGAAGATATAGTAGATAAAGTATCCGAGATAGTTGAAATTATTCAAAAAAAGGGTTGTTAGCGCATGGACAAGTTTTTCTTAATAGATGAAAAAAGGAATATTAAAAAAACATACGAAGAGTTCATAGTTGACTTAAATGAACTTAGTTTATTTCAAAAATATATTTATTTTAAAAACCCATATGAAATTTTTTTAAACTTAGTAAAAAGTATGGTTTTAGGAAAACCTGTTGTACTTTTAGATGGGGATTTTTCAGAAACAGAAATTTCCAAACTGGGATTAAAT
>JAAXZE010000190.1 GCA_012720075.1 Clostridia bacterium | reverse complement strand
TTTTATATCTCGGTCTTGGCGTCCTTTGCTCAACTCTATCGAATTAAACAAAAGGCCAACAATACCGCCAGGATTATTGTCTTTGATGAAGCCTACAGTAAAATGGATCACCAGCGAATTAAAGAAAGCATTAATTTGATTCGAAAACTGGGACTGCAGGTGATCCTATCCGCTCCCACCGAAAAAATAGGGGATATTGCGCCGCTGGTTGACCGTAATTTATGCGTCACCAGAATTAAAAATGAAACTGTAGTCAAAGCTTTTGATTCTAAAGAGTTGAAAGAAATGGGGGCTTGATATGGATTTTCGGGTGCAGATATTAAATGCCCTCCTTGATAAATATGAAGCCAGCCGTCATTACCAAGGAGAGGCTTTGATCAATAGAAAGGTTAAACTGCCTTTTAAAGCCAAGAATATGCCCCTTTACTGGGATACTGATCACCCTCATTATAAGGTAGCTATTCACCAGGCGGTACAGGAACTATCCCGAGAGGGGATTATTACCGTCAATTGGTTGCCTTTTGAAAAAGGAAATCTCCTGGATAATGTTGTTTTAAATCTCGATAAATTAGAAGAAGCTTATTTATTAGCCCAAAGAACTCCCAAGAGAGATACGGTAGCCCGCTTCCAAAAACAGTTAAAGGAGTTAAAGGAAAAAGTATCTTTCCCGTGGATAAGGGAATTTTTAGATAAGGCTCACGAAGAAAGTGTAAAAAGTAAAAGTATTCCTGCTTTTTTACCCCAAGAGGAAGAAGAAAGAGAACTGTTATTTCGAGCTTTATGGGGATTGGATGAACTAAAAGGTGAGCCGATACTAGAACGGGTTTTTAGTAAAAAATACTTAGGAAACAGTAAAGTCTGTCAGAAAAAAATAAGAAAATATTTAGCTTTAATCGCCGGAAACTTTGCTTTTTATGATCAGGAATTGGCTGAAGATGATATATTGGCCGAACTAGGAATTGAGAAAACTACTGAAGAATTACTGATTAAAGGTAATATAGTTTTTTCCTATCAAGGGCAGGTCCTCGACTACGGGACCTTCCCTTTTGGGGGTATTATAGACACCGGTTTTGCCCGGCATATGGAAATAATAAATATAAATGCCGGGACAGTTTTAACCCTTGAGAATAAAACCAATTTTCATTATTTAGCTTGTAGGGGACTCCCTGGGGATATCTTACTGATTTATACCGGTGGTTTTCCCGGCCCCCGAAAGAGGGAACTCCTAAAAAGGCTATATTCCTTTGCCCTAAAGACCCAGTTAAATCTCACTTTTTACCATTGGGGTGATATTGACATCGGAGGTTTTAGGATATTCAAGGTTTTAGAGGTGGTTATACCAAATCTACGACCTTTGTTTATGGATATTAACACTGTCAGGGAGTTTGAGGAGTATTGTGAAGAAACCAATAAGGCTTATAACAGACAGTTAGAAAAGCTTTTATTTGATGAGGGATATCAGAGATTTCATCCCGTAATTCGATATCTTTTAGAGAAAAAAATCCGTTTAGAACAAGAAGCTTTGCTTATTTCCGATGATTTGTTCAATGATTTGCAAAAATATCTCGCCGTTTAGGTCGACCTGAATGCCAATTTGTTATGATTTTTGTGGTGCTGTGATGCACTGTGAAAGTTAAGTGGAAGGTTATCAGATAAGTTTAAAATATTTTATTAAGGGTATGAAATTGGTATCGTTAATATTCTAAAAACAAGGGAGTTGTTAAAATGGATTCCAAAATATTTCATAAGTTAAGCTATGGGGTTTATGTAATTGGAGCGGGAAAGGATGGAAAATTCAACGGGCAAATTGCCAATACCGTATTTCAGATTTCCTCCGATCCGGCGGTGGTAGCCATTAGTATCAACAAGAACAACTTGACCCATCAATTTATAAGGGAAGGAAAAGCTTTCAGCGTATCGGTCCTGCCCAAGAATGTACCATTAAGTTTTATAGGTCATTTTGGCTTTAAATCCGGGAGGGAGATAGACAAGTATCAATCAATTTCCTATAAAGCCGGTGTCAGCGGTGTACCGGTATTATTGGAAAACAGTTTGGGATATTTAGAGGCGGAGGTAATAAACAGTGTTGATGTAGAGACCCATACCGTTTTCTTTGGACGAGTTATAGACGCTCAAGTCTTAAATAGTGACGAGGAGCCTTTGACTTATGCCTATTATCACCAGATGAAAAAAGGAACTACTCCGCCGGCGGCTCCTACCTATGTAGAAAAAGAACAAACTCAAAATCCTAAACCGGAAAAAGAAAAAACCAAATACCAATGTAATATATGCGGTTATGTCTATGATCCCGAAACGGGGGACCCGGATTCAGGAATTGCACCGGGAACCGATTTTAAAGATATTCCTGCAGATTGGGAATGTCCTGTATGTGGTGCAAATAAAGAAAATTTTGTGGCCCTGTAGACAGGACCAGCGGGCATTACTTACTTCCGTATTAATAGCAAAGAATCTATAAATTAAAAAAAGTCAACCCAAGAAGATTAAGATCATGTATAATATAGTAAAGATTGTAAATAAACAATATTGCAAAAATTAGAAAGGAAGGGTAAGTAATGTCTGCAAAAAATAAGGAATTTGGCGGCAGTTTTGTTTCCCGAAATCCAAGATTTGAGTATCTTCCTGATTGGGATAGATTTTTATCGGCCCCACCCCAACCCAAATATAAGTTCAATATTATCGGTGTAGGGGTAATGGGTCAGGAGCATATGAGAGTCACCGCATTGGAGGGCCGGGCCACTGTTCATGGTGTTTATGATACCAATCCGAAAAGTATTGAAAAGGCTAAAGAGATATTTGCGGCTCTCTATCCCGGACAAACATTAAAAGTATATCAATCTTTAGAAGAGGCCTGTCTTGACCCGGAAGTTGACGGCTTAATTATTTGTACTCCCAATTTCTCCCATATTGATGTGGTTAAGGTTGCGGTCAAATCGGGGAAACATATCCTTTTGGAAAAACCAATGGCTACAACCATCAAAGACGCCTATGAAATAACCCGGATTGCCAAGAGCCATCCTGATGTTTTCCAGATTGGTTTGCAATACAGATACAAGGCCATATATGTGGAAGCAATTCATGAAGCTTTAGAAAGAAAAACTCTAGGAGAAATTAAACAAATCAGTATTCAGGAGCACCGTGTTCCATTCTTGGATAAAGTTAATCAGTGGAACAAATTTTCCAAGTACTCCGGGGGAACCTTAGTTGAAAAATGCTGTCATTATTTCGACCTTTTGAACCTTTTTGCCCAGGCCAGGCCCCTTTCCGTATATGCGGTAGGCAATATGGCCGTTAACTTCAAGAACTTTGAATACAATAATGAAAAATCCGATATTTTAGATAATGCTTTAGTGACCGTTGTCTATGAAAATGGGATAACTGCCGGATTTAACTTATGTATGTTTGCTCCCATGTTTTATGAAGAGCTTGTCATTTGCGGTGATGAAGGCAGGCTTAAAGCCTTTGAAAATGAGGATTTCCTGCCGGTGCCAAGACCTAAAAATCACTTAGAAATTATGGGCGGAGAAGGGAGACCTTCCAGAATAGCTTCGCCGTCCTATCCTGAAGATATAGAAAAAAGCGGCCATAACGGCGGTACTTATTATGAGCATAAGTATTTTATTGACAACATTGAAGGCAAAAAGACTTCCACAGCCACAGTAGATGAAGGTTTTTGGTCGGTAGTGGTAGGTGTGGCCGCGGAAGAATCGGTCAAAACCGGAAAGATAATTAACATTAAGGAATTGCTTAATGAAAATGGCATTTTTTTAAATACCTAATCCCGGAAATTTAGACAAAAAAGAGATGAACGGCTTCCGAGGCGGATTCATCTCTTTTTGTTTAGCTAATTGATGCAGGAAAAAATAAAAAAATAAAGAAAAATATTATCAAGAGAATATAAAG
>JAAXZE010000189.1 GCA_012720075.1 Clostridia bacterium | reverse complement strand
TTTCAAAAGAACGTTCTTTTTTAAGTTTCTTAAAATAATTTAATATTAGGATTACCCAAAATGAAATATATGTTATAAAGCCAAGTATACCGTTTTCCACCAACACCTGAACATAATAATTATGTACCTCTGATGTGTGATAGAGGAAAGTCTGATATTGCCTGTATTCAGCTTTCCAGCCTCCTCCCCCTGTGCCTAGTAATAAGTTATCTTTTACTATTTTAAGTGCGTCTTCAACGAAAATAAACCTTTCTTGAACCTGTTGTTGTTCCAAATTTATCGTTTTCAGTCGTTGAATAATATCATTGTCAGCTATTGCGTTAATTACTGATTCATGACCAACAGAAATAAATACAAAACTAAAAATTATTACTAAACCGATACCACCTGTAATTAATAACTTCTTAGTGTTAAAGGTCACTTTTTTCTTTAAGTATGCAACCATAACTAAAAACAATACTGCTATTGATGAAAGAAAAATACCTTTTGTATCCCTGCTGATAAATGTCCCATTATAAAACAGCGGAAAGACTAGAAGAGATGGTACAAAAACATAAATAAAGTTTTTTAAAAACGAAGGCCTGTTTTCTTTCTTTATTAGTAAGAAATATAGAACTATTAAAAAGAGGAAAAGTAAAAAAACTCCCCTAGATTTTGTTCCCAGGAAAGCAAGAAACACTAAAGAGTTAGTAAAACAATATATTCTATCTTTGTCATTATAATTATCTAACAAATAGAAGCCTATAAAGAAAACCATGGCAAAAAGTAAGGCAGCAGTATTGGCATAACCAAGTGTTGAGATTAATCGATTATCACTTTGGTATGAATTTAACAGATTTACTCCGAATATATAAGAAACAAGTCCTACAAATGCGATAAATACCGATACCCAATATATGCCTTTTAGCATAATCTTTAGATAATCTAATGACTTGTGGGAATCGGTTTCTAATTGTGTCACAATCAAGTATATTATTACACCTGAAGCAAGTAAAAGGAAATTATCAAGAGCAGCTCTGAGATCTGCTGCACCGCAAAGTCCTAAAAAATTAATAATTATAAATAATGAGCATAAAAAGATGGTCCATGGATTATAATAAAAGTATCTTTCATTTTTTCCATTTACAATCACTAAATAAAATAAAAAGGCTAAAACTACTATATTTACACTAAGAATTTGTCGCTCAAAAAAGTAACCATTAAAAATAAATCCGGCACAAAGAATCATTGTCAAAAAATATGTAGTTAATTTATTAATATCTATTCCCTGTTGTTTTTTTATATTTTTACTATTTTTTATTTTTTTTTCAACCAACTTATGCACCTACTTCTTCATTAGAGTAATTTAATTTACTTTATTACTTTATTCTTCTACATATTCTATATTAAATCCTTCCTACTTTAAAGATATGATTAATGGAAACTTGGCTGCTTATGTTGCTTCTGTTCTTAAGTTCTTAAAAAGTAAAGGAATATTTTCCGTAATGCTATGATTTATTAAAATTCAAATACCTCTACAATTTTACAGTAATACTTACAATGTATTTTTAATAAAGTTTTTATTGTAAGCAAAATTTTTTGGGGCAAGATTATTAATGAACTTTTTAAATTATTCTTTGCTATTACTTATTAAACTCTCATAACATCAAAGAGCCAACCAAGTTTTTGTCTTAGTTGGCTCTTTATTTTACAAGTTAGATCCAATAGTTGTTGATATTCCCTTTTTAAGCATTTCAAGTTCTATTTTGGCAAGATAATAATTAAAAGCAGCTTTTTCTCCGTTAGCTTTGGCATTTAAATAACTTAATTCACTACCCTTTAATTGAACCTCTGTGATCATGCCCAATTCAAACCTTTTCTGATTCCAGGTATGACTTTGTTCAGCGGTTTTAAGTTCTACTTGTGCTAATTGGTATGCTTTTAGTTTTTCATTATAGCCAGCTAAAATGCTTTTTACTTTATTTTCAATTTCCAGTTCTTTATCAATCCTGCTAAGCTTTGCTTTTTCTATATCAGCTTTAGCAATTAATTTTTCATTGCTGCCATCAGTTTCATCTAAATCATCTTCCAATTTTTTTGTATCTCTATCCATTTTATAAAGTTCATAAGCATTTTTCTTAATTTCTCCTATAATTGTTTCGTAAGAAGGAACCGGTGTTAACGTTTCCATGACCTTATAACGTTGAATATGCAACTGTGCATCAGGTTCCCGTCCAATGAGGTCATTAAGTGCTCTTTTAGCAACCTGGTAGCTCTCTTTTAATTGTTGAAGCTGCTTATATGTAGTAGATGCTTGAACTGCTAAATTATCAACATCAACTGTCGTGACCATACCAAGTTCTTTTTGCAATCTTGTAATCTCAGTCATTTTTAATTGATAATCATATGTTTTCTCTAAAATATTTAACGAATCTTCCATTTGGTATAGATTAAAAACAGTCTGGGTCACGGTGTACCGCAACTGAGATTCCAGATCTTCTACCATTCTTTCTAAATCTTCTTTAATATCCTCAGCATCCTCTAATGCATTTTTAAGCTGTTTTTGAGCTGAACTAATGCTACTACGCTGTTGGCTAAGATCCATTAATGATTTATTTGTAATTGCAAGCTGAGTATTTATATTCTGAAGCATTATAGCGTCTTCTGGCTTTGTCTGATCTAAGCCTTTTTTCATAGACTCCAAGCTTCCTTTTAATTCTTCAAGACCCTTAATTGAATCATACATACTAACAGAAGTACCATATTTAAGCTTATTTAAATCACTTTTTAAAATTCTAACTTGCCTATCAGCTTGGTCCAATGTAAGATCCATATTCTTTACGATACGGCTGTTTTGAATTGCTAAATCTTGAATTTCTTCTAAAGTTAAAACTTTGTTTTGAATATCAGAAGCAAATGTTGGAATAATTAGAGGTAATGTAAAAAATACAGTTAATACAATAGCCACAATTTTTTTGTAAGTCCTCATTCTATTGTCCCCTTCATATGTATTTTTTCTTTGAAAAATGCCTAATATGGCAATAGTTAACTATGTTAACTATATTTTATTTAATAAGTTAAGTGATGTCAATGTTTAATTAAATATAGGGAACGGATTAACCGTCCCCTATGAGGTTATTGAATATCATTGATTATTGACATATTTGAACGATTTTAATTCCGATAATATCCCCATTTTTATCCAAAACCTTCTCTACACCTACTTGAACTTCGTTATCCGGCAAACTAATGCAGAAACCCTGACCGATATTGCTATCAGCATTTATAGAAATAAAATTTATCTTTCCAATTTCAACAACTTTTATTTGTTCTAAAGGTGGATTTTGAATTCCTAAAATTTGCATTGTAATATCTAAAGGCAAATATATATTGCTATCAATTGTCAAAGCAGAAAATGGTAATTTCTTCTGCTTTTTCATTGTGGTTGCAAAATACCCTTGAAAGTAGTCGAGAATCTTTATATTAGGGGTAAAAATAGTAATATGCTGAAATATAAAAGATATTTCTCTAGGGTTATATACCCAAAGAAATATCTTTTTTAGTAATTGTCAATTTAATATATTTGTTTTCTGTAATTAGCCATTATAAAATAAAACTCTATCCATTTCACCTTTATCATTATAGCCTACGGAGACTTTAGCACCAAATGCTTCGGCAATTGCCCGGAAAGGTAATACTGTAAAACCGTTTTTTATAAAGGGTGGAACATCAGACATAACTATTTGACCATCGTTAAGAAGTAAGACGTTATTGCCAATTGTCATAGTAATCATTTTATCTGGCCTGGTTATTACTATTGTTTGAGTATCTGGGTTCCATTTTACTTCTGCCCCTAGGGCTTCACCAAGAAAACGCACAGGTACAAAAGTTCTTCCTTCTTCAATAAAGGGAGGTAATTGAAGTTTTTGAGTTCTTTTATCAACAATAACATTTTCCTGATTCAAAAATAATGTGATTTCAGCTGCACCAAATTTTTTTGGTAGTATATTAATTTTTACATTTGTATTTAATGTCTGGTCTGGGTTAAAAGAATTTTTATATTTAATTTTTAAGCTGACATCAAATTCAATTTGTCCTGGCAAATTAGAATTTACCACAAAATAGGTAATACCAGTTTCTCTAAGTTCTTCTTCCCATTCGGGTGATATATTTAAAGTTACTTTTGCTTTTTCAGGCTTATTTATTATTTCATAACTTAAGTCTATTGCTTTAATGTTTTCGTCTACTTTTATAACTTTATTGCCTTTATCCAGAACACTTATGTAAACTTTATTATCCGTAAAAGTAAAGTACTCTTTATCTGTTTCTTCTGTATTTTGTAAGGCTATTTTATAATATTTTGTTTCTGTTACTGTTTTAGGCTCGCCGGAGTATTTTACAGGAATAATTTCTGCTTGAGCTTCAGATAAATGCCCCGATAAATATTGTCGTAATTCCCTTTCACCTTTAAGGCTTACTCCTATTTTGGCATTACCTTTTACATTTGATGATATCCCTAATTCAAGTCGATCGTTTATTTCTGCCCGTATGATATTATTGGAAATATAATAGATATTATCTCCAGCTTCTTTGCTTAAAGATGAAACAGCAATCCATTTTTTGTCTTTTTTAACCCAGAATTTATCAATACTTCCTCTGTCTGTACCAATAAAAACCGTATCTTTACTTGGGTTATTTGTACCATCTCTTAAATAAATGGTTACTAAGACCTTTTCCTTTCCATCAGCTTCAGCATCAATATTTGAAACAATAACAGTTGAAGCATGCCGATTTGTTGCTGCAAAAACCCAACTAGGCAACAACAAACTTAGTAATAAAACTAACGAAAATGCAATATATATTTTTCTTTTCACTATTAAAACCACCTCCTAAAAATATTTTACACTATTAATCTTATATATGCAAAAAAAAGAGAGAGGACATAGTCCTCTCTCTATAATTACAACAACTTAATTAGTTTTGAGTAAAAGTAACAGCAGTTGTAGTACCATCAGCAGCAAATACTGCTTCTACATCAGCGCCGAAAGCTTCAGCAATCGCACGGAAAGGAATTACAGTGCGGCCAGTTTCAGCAACGATGAATGGAGCTACGTCAGCTACTACAGTTTGACCATTGGAAAGAGTAATTACATTGTTACCAATAGTCATTGTAGCTGTTAAGTCTGGTCTTACTAAAGTAATAGTTTGAGTAGCTGGATCCCACATAGTATCTTCATTTGTTGCACCTAAAGCAGTAGCAACTGCACGAAGAGGAACGAATGTACGGTTGTCTTGGATAAATGGAGCTTGGTCCATAGTTCCAGCAACACCGTCAGCTACGTAACCAGTGGAACCGATAAACATAGTAACGTTCTTAGCACCGTAAACAACTGGAGCAGTTTCTTCTGCAAAGTTTAATGTTACAGCTTTAGTGAACTTGTATGTCTTATCAGCATCTTTTACTACTTGCCATTCATATTTTACAACTTTGCCGCTTTCGTCATAAACTGGTGTAAGCTCTTCTTTTGTACCAGATTGTTTGTAGCTTACAACAAATACCATTTCAACAGTGCCAGCGCCATTAGAATATACTTCTACAGCTGCTTCACCTTTTTCTTGTAAATCAGTCATAAATTTGCCTTCGCTCGCAAATTCTTCAGCGGAAGCTTTTGCACCAGCAGGTTGTGAAGTTATATAATAGGAGAATTCAACATCGCTAGCGTCTTTACCAAGAGCAATTACATGACCGTCAGCATCAACAGTCTTAACAATAACTGTTGTTTCTTTACCTACTGGTAATTTGCCTGCAGGCACTTCAACATCAAGACCAATTACTTCTTTACCAACTGTAATTTCAGTAGTAGCTGTCAAGTCATTTTTCTTATCTACTGCAATAACAGTGTAAGTACCAGCATAGTCATCATCATCAGTAATATACAGTACACCAGCAGTAGAAGTTAAATCTTTGTAACCGTCTTTCAGAACACGATAGTCACTAATTGACCATTCAATATCATTTTTCTTTTGAGAATCTGTTAACTCAACGGAAACGCCATCTTTATCCAAACGTTTAACAGTAGCACCACTGGATCTACCATTTAATTGAAGGCTCTTAGTGTCATAAGATAAGGTTAATTGAGTAATCTTACCTTGTTCTCTACCTTCGAAGGAAACAGTAACAGATTTACCATTTTCAATGTTAATTTTTAATTCATATTGACCTTCTTCATCTAACTGAGGAAGACGTAATTGTAATAAGTTATCATTGGTAACTTTAGCTTTATCTTCTGACCAAACATCTTTCTTAGAAAGATTTTTGATTGCAGTTTCCCAATAATCATCTTCGAGGTCAGAATCATCTGGCTCAACAGTCCATTCAAATTCTAATTCATCATCTAAATCTTCAATTGTTAATGGATCAATTCTGTTGCCATTTGCATCCAAGAACTCTAACTTAAAGCTAGCAGGTTTGGGCTCGTCAATAGCTACCAATTTAGAAGGAGCACTTGCTAACACTAAACCTGAAACATCAGCAGGAGCAAATTCCAAATATACTTTTGCTGTGTTAGTGCCAACAGCAGCTTCGATTTCGTAAGTGCCGGCTTTGTCAGCATAAACTTTTACTTCAACTTCACCAACAGCGTCAGTTTCATCTTCTTCAATATTAAATCTTACATTTGATTTATTAGCGGAGAATTCTACTTTTTCTCCTTCTACAGGAGCATTGCTATCATTTTTCACTTGGAAAGTAAGTTCATAATAATCTGTTCCATTAGCTTTAACGTCAGCGATTTTTATAGTTTTATATACGCGATCGCCTTTTTCGGAATCAGAAGCTTCAGTAGGAGTTGGGCTATCATCTGATTTTCTACCTTCTACGCTTACCAACTGAATATCACTTGTTTTTGTTGCTTTAAAGGTAACTGTTTTAGTTCCGATGATTTCAGCTTTAGCAGCTGTAACATCACTGTTAGTTAAATAATTGTATGGGTTAGCTGCGTCATCTTTTCCGGTTTCACCTTTAAGACCTACAGCTATTTCAGTGTCTCCTGCTACTGTACTGGAAACATTAAATACTACTTTACCATTTTTGTCAGGAGTAAATGCATAAAACTCGTAAGTACCTGCATCAATAGGTTCCATAGGATATTTATCATCATCGTCAGAAACGATAACATCGGAGTCACGTTCTGATGCTACATAAACAGGAACTTGTACAGGGTTATTGTTTTTATCTCTTACATAAACTGTGAATTCGACTTCTTTCTTCCCGTCAGCTTCTACAGATGTTTTGTCAACTCTTAAAATTGAAGCAAATCTGTCCGCTTTTGCGGCGCCAGCAGCGAAAGCAGCTACTGGAAGTAATGTCATCATGAACGCAACAAGCGTTAAGATGGCAAATAATTTTCTGTTCTTCAAGGTTAATTCCCTCCTTAAAATGTTTGTGGGTTTTCGCCCAAGATTCTTGCCACAGATAAGATTTCTGCAGCTTAGGGTTCGGGACTACATAGCGTGGTTTCCCACCTATGCATTCTGTTTAAATCCCCCGCGAAAAATGTCTTCTCGAGTTATTTATGTAACTCTTCAATCACTAGGCTATGTGGCCCAATCCCCCCTTTCATAAAGTTAGTATGCAATTAACCTAAAAATGACATCGTTAGCCTCGAAGCTAAGCTTCGGGGTTTGTGACCTGTGCTCTGTTCCCTGTACTCTGGGGAAAAATGAGTTGAGCTTTTGGTCACGTTATAATTCAATTTCTATAGTTCTACAGAACCGTCAGAATTTAAATATTCTACAGTTTTACGGTTCTACAGGGCTACAGAAATAACTATCGTTAAGATGAAAGGTTAAGGTTTCGCTGCGCTAGGTTAAGGTTGAGGTTGAGGTTGAGGTTGAGGCTAAGGCTAAGGCTAAGGACAAGATTAAGATTAACCTCAGGTTGTTTTGCCTAGCTCGAAACATTAATCCGGAAAATTTACATTAGTTATGATAACTTCGATGTGCTTGTACGTTTTTCCTGCTTATTTTGTGAATTTTTTTGTAATTACCGACAACTCAAAAAATATGTATCGTTGGCACTTTTATCCATTAGAGGCAAAGCACACCATATTCATTTGTCATTATATCATACAAGCATTAAAGGTCAATAGTATGAAATTGGAAGTTTTCTATTCTGGAGATAAATAGGGCTATATTATCATTCTATGCATTTTTTTGAATTCCTCCTTTTTTGAGTAAAAAATTATTTTTCACAAAGAAGAAATTCATAACTGTAGTTTCTAGCCAAAAGGCTAGAGGTTTCGTTGCACTAGGTTAAGGTTTCGCTGCTCTAGGTTGAGGGTAAGGTTGAGGTTAAGAAAAAAGATTCTTCGGTAAACTCAGATTGAAAATCCTAAACCTTAACCTCAGCCTTAACCTTAATTATCCCCCTTGGGTGTCCCTTTGGCTTTTTGGCCCAGTACAGCCAGGACAAAACGGGGAAGGGCTAGCATCCTGCGCCAGCGTTTAGGTTCCTTATAGAGGCGAAAAAGCCACTCCAGACCCCTTTTTTGCATCCACTCCGGGGCCCGCTCAACATTACCGGCCAGGACATCGAAACTTCCGCCTACTCCCATACAGACCGGAACGCCCAATTCCTGCAAGTGCTCCCGAATCCAAAAATCCTGCTTAGGAGCGCCCATGGCTACAAAAAGGATATCAGGCTGAACCTTTTTAATATTTTCTATAACCTTGGGCTCTTCTTCAGGGGAAAAATACCCGTGGTCGTAGCCAACAATTCGGCATTTAGGATAGGTTTCCAGTACCTTCAGAACAGCTTTTTCCGCTACCCCGGGAGCAGCCCCCAGAAAATAAAGCTTCCATCCCTTTTCTTGAGCTTTACTGCAGATTGACCGCATTAAATCTATACCGGTAACCCGCTCTTGAACGGGATCTTTGAGATACCTGGAGGCCCATACTACACCCATACCATCGGCTGTAACCAGATGGGCTTTGTTCAAGGTGCGGCTGAGTTTTTTATCCCGGTACCCTCGATAAATAATTTCGGCATTGGCGGTAATTATCTGGTGGGGGGTACCCTCTTGGATGAATTGCTCAACCCGCCGGAGGGCTTCCTTGGTGTCTACTTTATCAATTAGAGAACCCAATATGTATATTCTACTTCTCTGCATCTATAGACGCTCACTTTCGCAAAAAAGTTCCCACTCGCTCATTTTTGGGGACCTTTTGAGGTTAAGGTTGAGGTTTCGCTCACTTTGTTTCGCTAGGTTAAGAAAAAGCATAACTAATGATATAGAATTTTTTTATTAATGTCCATGGTAAAACTTGCCTGTCCTTTTTTAATTTTATCATTATAATTACTTTATTATGACAAATCATTAAAATTTAGACCTTTTCTTTAAAAATTTAATAATGCTATTTATATCCCTATATACCTCACTAATTATTTGTTCCAATGTAATATACTGATCAT
Organism: Clostridia bacterium; assembly: GCA_012720075.1. Lineage (GTDB taxonomy): Bacteria > Bacillota > Peptococcia > Peptococcales > BICA1-8 > JAAXZE01. The sequence continues at coordinate 8,734 of JAAXZE010000189.1, read as the reverse complement.
TTGTTACATAACCTCTTTTTAAAGCAAACAGTAACTGGCTTTAGGTTTCCAATAATGAACCTCTTGCGAAATAATAAAAATTAATCTTATCTGCAGAATGCTGTCGTCCAAAAGATTCAGCAATGTTTGCACTTATAGATACTGCAGACCGCTTTAATTGTTCACAAAGAGAATAGGCCTCTGTCTTAGGAAACTTTTCGGTTAAATCATATATTTTATTTGCTAAGTCAAAAGCCTTTTGCCATACGGGCATATCTTCAAAACTTTTGTACATACCTTTCTCCTCTTTTAAAGGTTGAACAATAACACTAACATATAAAGACTAAACATCAACCTTAACCTCAGCCTCAACCTTGGGTTGAAGGTTTCCGCAAATTCTCCAGTACCTTCTCCATTTCCCCCTTACTGGGGACCCAGTAGCTGATGCCGTCGATGGTATCAGGGTAGCCGGGGAGCATGGTATGTTCAATAGAATCAGAATCAATACTTATGAACTTAGTAGCAAAATACAGTATATCCTTCGTACCCATATTGGTTTTTACGTGGGTACTTACTTCTTTAATCAGGTCCGGAATTTTCGTAATGGTAGCGAAACTTTTAACATGGTCGGTAAGGGCCGAAAGGAATTTTTGCTGTCTTTCCACACGGCCAATGTCCCCCATGCCGTCGCTGCGGAAACGGACATAGGCCAGGGCATCGGCGCCGTTTAAAGTCTGCAGCCCCGGCTGCAGATCAATATCCTCAGCAGGATAATACATCCGCTTTTCTACGTTAAGGGTAACCCCTCCTAAGATGTCGATTATATTTCTAAAGCCTTGAAAATTTGTTTTTACATAGTAATCTATTTCAAGACCCAGTAATTCCTCTGTTGTTTTAACCGTCAAATCAGGACCGCCATAAGCATGGGCATGGGTAATCTTATCTAACCCTTTTCTCCCGGGAATATTAACTCTGGTATCCCTGGGGATAGACAAAAGCTTGACCTGTTTTTCTCCCGGAAAAAGGGCAGCCAAAATCAAGGTATCTGATCGGGCCGGTTCATTGTCCCTCTCATCGGTACCTATAATCAAGACATATACAGGCTCGCCGCTTTCTTTTTCTTTTAGATCTTCCTCATCGGTTTCAGTTTCAGGACCCGGGTCGGCCTGAACCATTGGTGAAAACATGGAGTCGGCCCATTTGAAACCGAAAAATAGCATAACCGCAAAAAGGGCCAGCATCATAAAGGCAAATTTAAAAGAGCGCCGAGGCCTATGAGGCTTAGCATTGTTTTTTCTTTTATTTACTCTGCTTAATTCAGACAATTGTGTCTCCTCCACATTTTGAAAATAAAATTGACGCCTCGTGACCAGTGCCCAGTGTCCAGTGCCCAGAATTTATTATAGGGCAATTATATGGGGCTAATGGTCAGTATTCAGTAGTCAGGAAAACTCTCATAAATGCAAATGCCTGGCATTGCCATATCATTTCAGGCTATTTTACCTTTTGTTTTAGTTTATTGATTAATCCGCCTATCATTTTTGAAAGGTTTTTGCATCTAGCATTTAAAACCCTAAACTCTTCTTCTGTTAAGTAACCCAATTCATACGATAATATTATATAATACCTCGTTTCTCCAAGTGAACCTTTCGCAAAATTTAGGAAATTGATAAACTCTTTTGTATGCTCTCTTTCAAAACCTTCGGCTATATTAGCCGGAACAGACACCGATGCACGCCTTAACTGCGGAACTATTTCATATTTTTCTTCTGGAGGATATTTCTTTACCAGTTGATGTATTTCTTTTGCTAAAGCATGAGTTTCTTTCCAAATCCTTAAATCCTCAAAGCTTTGTATTCTCATTCAGCTTTCCTCCATGAGAATATCAATATTGACATACAATTTGGCCAAGAAGCAACTCAAAAGTAGATATACTGACATACAGCATATCCTGTAGGCCGTCATGCTGACGGAAAATTCCTCCCAGGTGACGTCATGCTGACCAAAAACATTGACACAGCAGACGTCATGCTGACATGCATTTTAACCCGCAAGTCGTCATGCCAACATTCTACACATCATTATCTTCACCTTCGGTACTTTTAGCAATATCATGAATTTCTTCGTTAGAAGCGCGGAGCTGCTGTTCCAGTCGGGCCAGGTCCGGAGACCAGTACCAGAGGCCGTCAATCCTTTCGTTTTTACCCGGTACCACTACCGAAACTATTCCGTTATCAATAATATCGGGAGCTAATTTGGCTAAAGCAAATATTTCCCTTACCGGCACGTCGGTTTTTACATTTTCCTGCATGAGTTCCACCAGTTCAGGAAGGTTTCTTAAGCCTTGGACACTAAAGATTTTTTTGGCCAGGATTTGGATTACCTCTTGCTGTCTTTTGGCCCGCTCTATATCATCATGTTTGGAATCACGGAAGCGCGAGTAAGCGAGAGCATCCTTACCGTTTAAAATTTGCCTTCCCGGTTGAAGATCAATATTCTCAGACCGGTTTAACATGCGGAACGGGACTTCTACCTCAATGCCGCCAACGGCATCAACCAACTGAGTCAGACTATTGAAGTTTACAATGACATAACGGTCTACTTTAACTCCCAAAAAGTCCTCCACCGTCTGTTTGGCCAAATCCACACCGCCATAGACATAGGCAGCATTGATTTTATCCCAGGAGCCCTTTATTTTTACTCGGGTATCCCTGGGGATAGAAATCAAACGAGCTTTACGGGTCTCAGCATCCACGGTGGCCAGCATGATTGTATCGGTCCTGGTTTTAAAGCTGGAGGACGAATCAACACCCAGCAATAAAACCGTATATTCACCCAATTGCTTGGCTATTTCATTTTTCTCCTTTTCCTCTAAAAGGGCTTGTTCCTCTTTGGGATCCCTTTGGGGGTAGGGATCAAGAGTGAAATAGGAATTATAGAGCCAGGAGACAAAAAAACCAAGGATGGCACCAACAATAATCGTTGTATATAGAAGTTTTTTGTATTTCATGAGATCACTCCTAATGTGAGTGTGTAAGTGTGAAAGTGTGTGAGTGTTTAAGTCTTTAAGCTGAATGAATTTAAGGTTTATTTTTTAGCTTATATATTAGAGAATTAAGCATCTTATCTATTTCTAAACAATCGTCTAATAACACCTTGTATTTATTTTCTGTGATATAACCCAAGTCTTTAGAAAGGTACAAGTAATATCGTACCTCACTTAGGGAACTTTGTGCAATATTCAAAAACTGGATTAATTCTTTTGTATGATGCCTACGGCTACCTTCAGCTATATTGGCTGGCACAGACACCACCGCACGCTTTAATTGACTCTCAATCCCATACTTTTCTTCATCAGGAAAATTAAATTCAGAGTCTTTGTATATCCTTTTTACAAAATCATGCGCCTTTTGCCAAACAATGAGGTCTTCAAATCTATTGATATACATTTATTCAACTCATTTATCTAAATTAGTGATTTAGTGTGAAAGTGTGAAAGTGTGTTAGTAAATAAGTGGGTAAGAGTTTGAGTTTAATAATTTTTAATCATCACACTGTCATGCAGTTTTACTAGTAAGCTGTCACACTTAAACACTGTCATGCAGTATATCTCTCAAGTCGTCACACTATTTAATGATGGTCGCTGTGCGGGTTTGGTCGTTCCATTCCACTTGGGCACCGATTGATTGCCCCATGAAGCGGAAAGGTACTAAAGTACGACCTTCATAGATAATGGGCGGGGCGTCTAAAGAAACGGCGCTTCTATTGACATAAGCCGTTTCCTTGCCGATAAACAACTCAATATAATTTCTACCGATAATATACGTAACCTTCTGATTTTTTTCATCCCAGTCAAATTGTGCCCCGAAAGCCTCTCCTATAAACCTTACAGGTACATAGGTCCTGCCTTTTTCAATCCGGGGAGCCACATCCAAGGTTTTTGCCTCATTATTAACATAAGCGGTCCGGCTGTCGATGGTAACGGAAACTTTAAGGGATAACTTTGCTTTGGCCGCGTTCAAACGCTTTTCTACATCCTTAAGCTGGGAATCAATGCTTGATAATTGCTGCTGTATCGGATTAAATTTGGAAAAAATCAGGTTATCCAGAAAACTCTTGGTAACTAATGTCGGAGGAGTCTGGGATGCGGTTAGGAGTATTATCGATAAGGCTATTGTGATTGTTAAGGTTGTTAGCAGAGGAAGTTTTTTCATGGTATCAACTCCAAATTTGGCTTCTGGGTTAAAATAAAGGTCGGGATGACGTCTTTCTGGTTAAAATTAAGGTCGGTGTGACGTCTATTGGGTTATTTTTTCCGTCGGAGTGACGGCTAACTGGCAATTCTTCAGGTCGGAGTGACGTCTTTCGGGTTTATTTCTTAGGTCGGTTAAAAATCACTTTATTAAACCCTCGTGTTTCTTAAGTTTGTATATTAAACTTTCTAACATTCTATCAATTTTTTCTACCTTTGCAATCAGCTTTAAATAAGTACTTTCATCTATATAATTCAAATCCCTTATCAGAATTAAGTAATACTCCACTTCAGATAAGGAACCCTGCGCTATGCTTAAGAAATTGATATATTCTTTAAGATGCTGCCTCTTATAGCCTTCGACTATGTTGGCCGGAACAGATACAACAGCTCGTTTCAGTTGAGATTCAATGCCATATTTTTCATTGGAAGGGAAGTTTATATTGCTATTATATATTTCCAAAACAAGTTGGTGGGATATTTCCCATACTTCTAGGTTTCTAAAACTCTTTTTCATAAACTTCTCCCAAATAAAATTAATATACACCGACCAAATTACTAACCAAAAAGACGTCACACCGACAATCATCTAACCCGTGAGCCGTCACACCGACCAAAAAGATTGACCTGATAGACGTCATTCCGACCAGTAAATTTAACCCAAAAGACGTCATACCGACCCATAATATTGTCCCCAAAGGAATAAATGCCGTCATTCAGTCATGAGCAGAATAGCCAATTAGCTATTTCAAAAGAGTCAGCCTAAGACCCATAGTGTCCTTGATATTTTTGATATCATACTCGACCCGGCCGTTTTGGATATGGAAGAAGCGGCCGTTAATTTCCAAAGCGCCGTTATAAGGTGCATTTTCTTTTAGGTCCCAAATATGGAGGATGACAGTTCCTTTAGGTTTTTTGAGCACCCCTTGGGGAATAGGGGAAACCACCAAATCCAAATCAGGCCGCATAAGAGGTTCAATGTTTACTATGTCGCCCAGGCTTACCGTCAACTGATACTTGGTCTCCCGGACATTAAAGAGACTTAAGGAAGCAGAGCTGTATACCACCACTTCCCAGGTGCCCGGTTTAGGAACAAAAGCTATCGCCAGAGCTTTGTTTTTCTGGGTCAAGGAATAGGGTGCAAGACCCACGTAGTCGGTCATCTCTTCTTCAAAACCAAAAGGATCGATTAGATGAAGCCGAGCTCTACCCTCATAGCTTCCACTGGTGTTGGGGAAGACTTCCAGTTCAGCCTCCAGGTAACTGGTCCCTTCAGGAACGGTAATAAAATAACGGGCAAACCGGGAAGCATCCAAACTATCCATTATTGTATACATATAGGGCCTTTTGGTATGGATTTCGGCCCCGATAACAATATTGACCGGGATTTCAATGTCCACACCGGGAACATTGGGGTCATCCCCTTTGATAACCCCGCTATAGAGACCGGGCTTATCAGGAAGGGTAAAAATTAGTGGGATTTCCCGCTCTCCTCCCCGCAAAACGTAAGTGGATTTAAGCTCCGACCTGAGCCAATCGGCAGTGGAGGACCACTCCAGGTAATAATCCCTGCTGCTATTATTCTTGATATTAAACATGAGCCTCCCGGGAATGTATTCCCGGGCATAAACCCCTGGTCCGAAGCCATATTCAGGGCTGGAAAAATTGCCGGTTAATTTTCGTTCTTCTTTGATTTCTTTCATCTTTTGGAAAGCACCAAAACCATCCAGGACACCGTGTCCGTCCTCAATCACTTCAAAATGGGCTAAATCCCGGGCTCCCTCTTCAATAACCCTTTTAATGAAAAGAGGAGTTGTCTTGATGCCTAATTTATTACCGGCCTCCAATAAATGGGCTACAACACCCGAAACGTGAGGGGTAGCCATACTGGTTCCTTCGGTCAACATATAGGGATATTCCATCCAGCGGGGCACGGTGGAGACGGCACTGCCGGGAGCTACCACCGAAGGGTACCAGGCCCCGTCCCTTCTTGGTCCTACCGAACTGAAATAGTAAAGACTGTCTTCCGGAACCTGATAGCCAAAATCCCATTCCCACATCCGGGGGGAGACAAAGGCTCCTACACTGATGGCCTTGTCGGCATCGGCAGGGGCAGCCACCGAATTGATACCGGGTCCGATATTGCCGGCGGCGGTAACAACTACAACACCGTATTTTTCGACAACTTCATTTACTATTTGGGCCAAATCGCTCCTGCCCGGCAAGACATCCTGATACTGACCCAGACTGATGTTAATAACATGGGCGCCATGGATGGCAGCATAACGAATAGCTTCTACAATATTTTTCGGATTGGCAAAACCATCCCGGTCTACTGCCTTTAAAACCATAATTTGAGCTCCGGGGGCTATACCTTTTAAAGTGCCGTTAGCGGCAATAATCCCGGCTACATGGGTGCCATGGCCGGAAATATCATTGGCCAGCTGGACATAAGTACCTTTGGGGTCGATATCAACGACCACCAGGGCCAGATTGCGGCCTTTATGGGATATCAAAACGTACTCCTGGTTTTCCCGATAAATCCTTAGAGCGCTCTCATCAATAAAACTTCCGTTGCCATTGGTATCAATATAAATGGTGTCATAGACCTCCCCTTGGCGGGAGTCGGTGAGAAGAACGGACAATTTTTTCTCGGTTTCACTGAAATCAATCAAATCCAAGGGTGATATATCATTAAGGGCAATTTCCCCCATTTTAAAGAGACCGCTTTTAGAGGGGATATCTCCAATATTGTATTCCCGTCCTCCAAAAATAACATGGGTCTTATCTTCTCTCAGGGGAGCCAGAGTAGTTTTTACCAAACCTTCTAAGGTAAAATCAACCCAGTCTACTATTTTGGGCTTACCGTCGGTGGTTAAAGCCAAATCGGGATGGGACGGATCAACACCGGTATCGATAACCGCCACTACTATACCTCTGCCGTCGGTACCGGCCGCCGATTGCAAGGACGGCAGGTTTATTTCCGCCTTGGTAATATCCAAACTTTTTGTGATATTATCCATATCCAGGGGCAGGCGGGCGTTAAATAAGTTGCTGGTAGCCGGCATATTAGTGACCGGCGACTTGTGACTGGTGACTGGTAATTCATTATTAGAACCGGCAAATGAATTGCCACTGGTAAATAAATTCGCCGCTACGTTGTTATAATTGGAGTTTGGAGTTTCATCTGGGGTTAAGGTGTCTTTTTTAGTTACCTCTACATAATCGGAAGCATCGGGGTGGAGTTTGGGCAGTTTGCGAAGGTCAAAACTAATGTTGACATCACTTAACTCCACATCCTTTTTTTGAATAATAAGTGCTTGCCCAAAGACATTAAGTTTAACAGCAAGGGGTGTATTTTTCTCCATCTGCGACCAGCCAATAGTTTTGTTCTGGGATATTATTTGAAGATTTTCCGCTAAAGGAATAGATATTACGTTATGGTCCACTTCAAGAAACAGTAATTTTTTTCCTAAATCAACGGAATTATACTTTCCTAGATAATCATACCTATCCCCTATCAATTCCAGCCACCGGTTAATAAATGCCGCAGCTTCAGCCACTGTAACCTTATCGGTGGGCCGTAAGCTTTTATCGTCATCACCTTTGACCAAGCCCAACCGTACTCCTTCACAAACCGAAGGAACGGCATAATCAGGTATGTCATCGACATCGATAAAATCCAGCTGTTTTTTATCTCCTTTAAGTTCATCCAGTCCCATTACTCTCAATAAAAGAGCAATCATTTGAACTCTCTGCAATTCTTCCTCAGGGCGAAAAACAGTCGGTGTATATCCCCCGATCAGCCCTCTTTCCCAGGCGGCATTAATATAGCCTTTTAACGGATGGTTATTGGGCACGTCATGAAAATTAGAAGGCATTCCCTGAAGAAGCAGGGCATCCAGCTTAAGGTCCAAAGCGGTTACCAGCATTTTGGTAAACTCAGCACGGGTTACAAAAGCATCAGGGTCTATTGTATCCTCCGCTAAAACCCCCCTGACCTTTAGTTCCAATAAATCCGCCGCAGCCCAGTGGTCCGCCGGGAATTCTTCTGCCTGGGCAGGAATTGCCGAGATCAGGAGAAAAAACAGTATTAAGAAACCGCCAAGGAGTTTCCATGCTATGAAATCTAAAGAAGATACCGTGCAGACAGTCATTATAGATTTATTGTTTAGACGGGTGTTTTTCTTTTTCCAAAGCATATTTCTCTACCCCTACCTGTATTTTTCTTAACTATGATTTCTACGGACAGGAAAAGTTATCCTGCATTTATTTTTGGAAATAATTAGAATGTATCTACAGTACCTACAGAGGTTAGATTACACTAGCTATAGCCATGATATCACATGGTACTGCGTCACAAGACAATTAGAATTCATATATTAATATAATTCCAGAAATTTATGAAAATTGTAATGATTATTAAATTTTTCAGAGAAATTCAATAAAATACTTAGTGAATTATTGCGCAATTTTATTTTATATGCTAGACTAATTATTAAT
>JAAXZE010000188.1 GCA_012720075.1 Clostridia bacterium | reverse complement strand
GGATTGGGCCAATTCCTGGAAGGCCTATTTCAAACCGGAGAAAATAGGAAAAAGGGCGGTAATAAAACCATCCTGGGAAAATTATGAGCCTAAGGCCGGTGACTTAGTAATCGAACTGGATCCGGGAATGGCTTTTGGAACCGGCAATCATGCAACTACGGCCTTATGTATTAAATTGTTGGAAGACTATGTAAAACCGGGGATGGATGTTTTTGATGTAGGAACGGGAAGCGGTATTTTAAGCATTTTGGCAGCTTTGTTGGGCGCCAGGTCGGTCCAGGCTTTGGATTATGATACTGTGGCGGTAGAAGCGGCCGTTGGCAATGTGGAACGAAATGGCTTAAAAGACATCATCAGTGTCAATCGCAGTGACCTCTTGGACAAGGCCCAAGGCCAGGCCGATGTGATTGTGGCCAATATAGTCGCCGATATAATAAAAAGGCTTATTCCCGATGTTCCTGCAAGACTAAAGGAAAAGGGAGTTTTCATCGCCTCCGGGATAATTGACGAAAGAAAAGAAGATGTGATCAAAACCTTACTGGAAAATAACTTTCAAATAATTGAAATCAAAGAGGAAGCCGGTTGGGTGGCCATTGTGGCAACGCCACAGCGGTAATTAATAATGGAGAATTGAGAATGGAGAATGGAAAATTAGATTAAGGAAAAAGTGACATCGATAAAGGTTAAGGTTTTGCTTCGCTAGGTTGAGGTTAATAAATGCAGTTCTACAGTGCTACAGTTCTACCGTTCTACAGCTAAGATTTCGTTACTTCGTTGACTAGCTTCCGCTTCGCTAGATAAAAGTGACTGTAACATATTAATAATTCTCAATTCTCCATTCTCAATTCTCAATTGCTTTATAATGCATCCTTTAAGCTATTCCCAGATACAGATGCGTCAGGGATTATTTCGCATGCATGAGATGCATTTCATTTAGTTGTTTTAAATTACCCCAAGAAATTAGCCCAAAAGAAATTGCAGGTGAGTTGGATATGCGCCGTTTTTTTGTTTCTCCCGGGGATATTGATAATTCTCAGGTTTACATAAAAGGCTCTAATGCCCATCATTTGACACAGGTTTTAAGGTTAAAGGAAGGCGATAAGGTTATAGTTTTTGACGGTTCCGGACGGGAATATCATGTAGTCCTTAAGAATATTTCCCGGGATTTGACGGTAGGAGAAATAATAGATGTCAGTGTTTCAGGAAGGGATTCCAAGGTCCGTGTTTCTCTGGTTCAGGGTATCCCCAAGGGGGACAAAATGGAGTTAATTATCCAAAAATGTACCGAGTTGGGCATTGCTGAAATTATTCCGGTTTTGACTGAAAGAACGGTGGTTAAACTAGAAGAAGGAAAAAAGGAAAAACGGCGTGAAAGATGGCAGAAAATTGCCCAAGAAGCCAGCAAACAGTGCCAACGGTCCATAGTTCCCCATATTGGGGAAATTTGTACCTGGAATCAATACCTGGCCTCCATTGGCAATGACGATACTATCCTTGTTTTGTGGGAAAACGAAAAAACCGTGGGGCTGAAAGCCTTTCTGGAAAATAATAAACATCTGGATAAATTGACCCTTGTTGTCGGTCCCGAGGGAGGGCTTTCCCAAGAAGAAGTGGAGGAATTGCTGCAGTTGGGAGCCCGGACCGTTAGCCTGGGACCCAGGATTTTGCGAACGGAAACGGCAGGCTTTGCGGCATTGGTTATGGTTTTATATGAATTAGGAGATTTGGGGTGAAAAAATGGCTAATCCCAAAGTGGCTTTTTATACCTTGGGCTGTAAAGTTAACCAAAACGAAACCGAGGCTTTGGGCGCTTTGTTTAAGGAACATAATTATCAGGTTGTGGATTTTGATGATGTGGCCGATGTTTATGTTATTAATACCTGTACCGTTACCCATTTAGGTGACAGGAAATCCAGGCAAATTATCAGAAGAGCCATCCATAATAATCCCCAGGCCCTGATTGTTGTTACAGGCTGTTATGCCCAGACGTCTCCCGGTGAAGTTGCCAAAATACCGGGAGTGGACCTTATCATAGGAACAAGGGACAGGGCCCGTATGGTAGAATTGGTTCAGGAACACCAAAAAGGTTCTGCGCCTGAAAGTTATGTTAACGATATATCAAAAGCCCAAGACTTTGAGAATTTGCCGGTTGATCGATTGATAAACAGAACCCGGGCCTATCTAAAAGTCCAGGAAGGCTGTGAGCAATTTTGTACATACTGTATTATTCCTTACGCCCGGGGGCCTTCACGCAGTAGAAGTGTTGAAAGCGCCTTAAATGAGGCCGGAAAATTAGTGGAGGCCGGCTTTAAGGAGCTGATATTGACCGGAATTCACTTAGGCTACTACGGCAAAGATTTGGGCGGAAACATAGATTTGGTTTATTTGTGCCGGGAACTCCTGGCTAAGACCGGTATTCAAAGGTTAAGGCTAAGTTCCATAGAATCCACTGAAATCAGCGATGAACTTATTGACCTTATGGCGGAAGAACCCCGCTTTTGTCCCCACCTTCATATCCCGTTGCAAAGCGGTGATGATGATATCTTAAAAGCTATGCATCGGCCTTATACCACCGATGATTACCGGAAAATTGTCGAAAAGCTCCGGACAAGGATACCTGATATCGGCATCTCGGCCGACATAATGGTAGGTTTCCCGGGGGAAAGGGAGGAAAACTTTGCTAAAAGCTATGCCTTTGTTAAAGAGATGGGTTTTATGGGCTTGCATGTTTTCAAATACTCCCCTCGGAAAGGCACTCCTGCCAGTGAGATGACTGAACAGGTCAGCGCTCAAGATAAAGAAAAAAGAAGCAAGGAAATGTTAAAACTGGCAGAACAGGGTTTTCGGGCTTTTGCCCGGAAATATATTGATAAAACCATGGATGTGCTGGTTGAAACTACTTTTCCCCAAGGCGGCTGGGAAGGACATACAGCAAATTTTATCAGAGTAGTTTTTCCCGGGGAAACTGAAAAGGGGGCCATTGTCCCTGTTAAATTAAAAAAGATAGTCCAAAATTATGTACAAGGCCAGTTGGATAAAAGCAGGAACTGATGTCTTTGGTGTAGAATAAATTGTATTATGAGCGTGATACAGTTCTACTTTCAGTTGGAAAAGTTGGAATGGCATAGATTTCGCCACAGAATGAATACCTAAAAAAAATTCTCAACTCTCCATTCTCAATTCTCAATTGATCCTTTTATCGACTATCGACCAATGGCTTTTCCCCTGGGCACAGAGTACAGGGCACAGGGCACAAGTCCAATAAATTTGACTATAAAGATTGGCTACTGGGCACAAAACCAAGAAGTTTAACCCGAAAGTTTAATTATAGACTTGAAAATATCAGTTGGGGAGGTGATAGCATGTCGGACTGCATTTTCTGTAAAATAGCAAATAAAGAAATACCTAGTCAGGTAGTATATGAAGATGATTTAATAATGGCTTTTAATGATATTCAACCTCAAGCACCTGTCCATGTACTGGTTGTTCCCAAGAAACACATCAAAGACATTGCCTCTTTATCAGATACCGATTATGATTTAATGGGCCGGATATTTAAGATTATCAATAAAATTGCAAAGGAAAAAGGCATTGAAGATGGTTTCCGTATCGTAAACAACTGTGGAGAAAAGGGCGGGCAGTCGGTAGGTCATCTCCATTTTCATATCCTGGGCGGAAGGCAGATGCAATGGCCTCCAGGTTAATGCTTGATTATATTATGGTATTTTAGTATAATAATCAATGTGCATTTTTAATTCCCTAGTTAGCTAATCCGCTTTTAGATATCGCTGAGGGTTAGTAGTGGAGGGAGGGATATTAGTGAGCGAGGTAATCGTTGGTAAAAATGAGACTTTAGATAGCGCACTTCGTAGATTTAAAAGATCATGCCAAAAGTCCGGTGTGTTGTCTGAATGCCGTAAACGTGAACACTATGAAAAACCTAGTGTGAGACGTAAGAAAAAATCAGAAGCAGCGAGAAAAAATAAGAGAAGATTTGGTTGATATTTTAGCTAATTGCTGGTGAGTAACTAAGGCAGTCTATTCAGACTGCCTTTTAAGTTATATATTGTTTAGGTGGGACTTAAATAGCGACTGGAAGTGCTCCATATTTGCAGGTATAATTAAAATAATATTATATAGATAATATATAGAAGTGCAAAAAAGAGAGGTGATTTTTATTGAAAAAGGCTTTAGCGGTTTTTATACTATCCGTTTTTATTCTTTTTTCCCTGGTTCTTCCCGCTGTTTCTGATACGGCAAAAAAAGTAATGGTAATACCTTTAGAAAAAACAGTGGAAAAAGGACTCTCCTTTTTTATAGCAAGGGCCTTTAATGAAGCCGAAAAGGAAAATGTTGATCTAATCATAATTGAAATAGATACCCCCGGCGGGAGAATTGACGCAGCCATTGAAATAAAAAATGTGATCATGGGTTCTGATATTCCCACCGTTGCGTTGGTAAAAAGTCAAGCCCTGTCGGCCGGGTCCTATATAGCGTTAGCCTGTGATACCATTGCCATGCAGCCCGGATCTACTTTAGGGGATGCGGAACCCAGGATAGGTAATGAGAGGGCTGATGAAAAAACCCTTTCCGCATGGAGAAAAGAATTAGCTACCGTTGCCGAAGCCAATAACCGTAACCCCGAAATTGCCCAGGCTTTTGCCGACCGGGATATTGAAATAGAGGGTGTTATTGAAAAAGGGAAGCTGTTGACCTTGACTCCCAAAGAAGCTGTGGAGTTAGGTATGGCCGATTATGAAGTCAAAAACCGGGAAGAATTATTAACAAAACTGGGTTTGGAAAATGCCCAAATTATTTCCGCCGACCCAACGTCAGCCGAAAGGATTTCCCGCTTTATTACCAATCCTTATGTAGCCCCTATCCTTTTAACCATAGGTATTGCCGGGATAATAATTGAAATTTTGACCGTAGGGTTTGGGCTTTTTGGGGTTATCGGAATATTATCCCTTATTCTCTTTTTTGCCGGCCATTTGATTGCGGGATTTTCAGGCTGGGAAGCAGTTCTGCTTTTTGTTTTAGGATTAATCTTTATGATAATCGAAGCCTTTTCACCGGGGTTTGGGATATTTGGGATAGGGGGGCTCTTGGCCTTTATTACCAGTATTTTCTTAGTTTCCCCCAGTTTTGAAACGGCTTTAATTTCTTTAACCATTGCCATAATAGGGACTATTATCTTGGTTCTTTTGAGTATGAAATTTTTAACCACCAGGAAAGTTTGGAAAAGGATTATTTTAGGCAATAAACTGGTTACAGAGGAAGGTTTTGTAGCCAGCCGCCAAGATTTAAAAGATTACATTGGTCAGGAAGGTACTGCAGTAACCATTTTGCGTCCTGCAGGGACAATGGAATTAGATAACGGTACCAGGTTAGATGTGGTAACTTCCGGTGAATTTATCGAAAAGGATTCCAGGATAAAAATCATCAAAGTCGAAGGTAACAGGATAATTGTAAAAAAAATTGATTAAGGAGGAGTCGTATGCTGTTAAATATAACCTTGTTAGTTATGTTAGTGTTGATTATTTTAGCCGTCGTAGTTTTATTTACCTTTATTCCCGTTGGTTTGTGGATATCGGCACTGGCGGCTGGAGTCAAAGTTGGTCTCTTTACCCTCATTGGAATGCGTTTAAGAAGAGTTTCGCCGGCTAAAATTGTATTGCCTCTTATAAAAGCGGACAAAGCAGGGCTGGAAGTGGATATCTCCAAGCTTGAAGCCCATTATTTGGCCGGCGGTAATGTTGATAAGGTTATAGATGCTTTAATTGCCGCTCAAAGAGCAGGTATTGAACTGAATTTTTCCCGGGCAGCCGCTATTGATTTAGCCGGGAGAGATGTTAGAGAAGCCGTTATGGTATCTGTTACACCTAAAGTCATTGAAACTCCCCAAATTTCCGCAATGGCCAAAAACGGGATTCAAGTAGTAGCTACCGCCCGGGTTACCGTTCGGGCTAACATTGACCGTTTAGTAGGGGGAGCCGGGGAAGAAACCATTATCGCCCGGGTTGGTGAAGGTATTGTTTCTACCGTAGGTAGTTCCGAATCCCATAAGGATGTTTTGGAAAACCCGGACCTGATTTCCAAAACCGTATTGGCTAAAGGGCTGGATGCGGGAACGGCCTTTGAAATTTTATCCATTGATATTGCTGATGTAGACGTAGGCAAAAACATTGGAGCAGAGCTGCAAGCCGACCAGGCTGAGGCCGACAAGAAGATAGCTCAGGCCAAAGCTGAGGAACGCCGGGCAATGGCTGTGGCCAGAGAACAAGAAATGAAAGCCCTTACACAGGAAATGCGGGCTAAGGTTGTCGAGGCGGAAGCCGAAGTACCCAGGGCTATGGCTCAAGCTTTACGGGAAGGCAAAATAGGTGTGATGGATTATTTTAATATGCAAAACATACTGGCCGACACATCCATGCGGGAAAATATCGCTAAGACTACCCAGAGGGATAATAACCATGAGAAAGGTAAGTAATGTATGCCCCTGTTTCTTACTTGGCTAAGTTTAGGCTTGAGGTTAAGGTTGTTTTGACCGGGGGGAGCAAAATCCGGTAGAAAAGGAACGAAAACCTTAACCTTAGGACTGGAAGGGTGGTGTTACTCTGGATATAGATATAATAGGTATTATTTTCTTTCTCTG
The DNA here is from genome assembly GCA_012720075.1 of Clostridia bacterium. GTDB lineage: Bacteria > Bacillota > Peptococcia > Peptococcales > BICA1-8 > JAAXZE01. Next base: position 623 of record JAAXZE010000188.1, on the reverse strand, counting down.
GGCCATCATTAGTGGGATAATATCCAGTAATGAAGCCAAAAAGAAGAACGCCCAACGGGAGAAAAACCGGCCTAAGGCCGGAAAAAAAGCTAAGCCCCAGGTTTTTGAACAACCGCGGGTTGAAAGGAAACGGGAAACAGCAAAACCCGGGATACCCAAAGAAACCATTCCCCTGCCCGACTGGTTTCCTTTTCCATTCCCAATAGAATTGCCTAAAAAAGAGGTAAAAGAAGAAAAACAAAAGGTGGACCCCAAACCTGTACTTAAGGAAGAAAAACAACAACAGGTGTTACAACCGCCGGAAGTTAAAAAAGAACCAATTCTTACTTTTATCGAGGCACAGGAAAAACAATGGAAGACCGAAGAAAACTATGGGTGGAGTTTAGATGCCCAATCAGTTGTCAATGGGATAATATGGTCGGAAATTCTAGGTCCTCCCAAAGCCAAAAAGAAATACAAAATTTAAAGCCTGCTTTTTGCAGGCTTTTTTTGTTGTATAACGAAAACCACCTGCTATGCAGGTGGTTCCAAAAAGCTTTAGCTATGAGTAGAAAAATCTACCTCCAATTGATAAAATAGTGCAGGTTTCGCCAGCCGCACTATATTTAGAAGGAGGTAGATGT
>JAAXZE010000187.1 GCA_012720075.1 Clostridia bacterium | reverse complement strand
TTATTAAGACCGGCTGATGAAAAATTGGCCGGTTCCCTCCATAGCATGCAGCAGAAGCCCTTTTCCATTAGCCCCCTGACAGGGAACATCGCCAGAAGTGAGGGAAAAGCTTGGGTTGAGGAAGGGGAGACCTATTACTTTGCCATAGCATCGGTTTCAGATGAACTAACGGATTTATTGTACGGTATTTTTGCTAAAATGAAGGACAGCCCGATAACCATAGGAAAGGCTGATTTTGTCATTACCCAAATCAGTTTTTTGCTGCCTGAAGAAACCGGTTTTTTTACTATTCTTTCCAACAGTCCGGCCAATTCCAAAATTAATTTTAACTTTTTATCCCCCACCTGTTTCCGAAGTCATGACCGCTGGATGCTTTTTCCTGAGCCTTCTATGGTTTTTAACGGTTTATGGGAAAAATGGAATGCTTTCAGCGAAACACCTTTACCGCCCATAGATCCGTCAGTTTTATCGGTAACCAATATAATTTAAAAACAACCATGACCCAGTTAGGCAGTTTTAATATCATAGGCTTTTTAGGCCATTGTGTCTTTTCATTTGATCCCGATACCCCGGAAACCACCATGTGGATGTTTAACGCTTTAGCCCGTTTTGCCTCAATAATGGGTGTTGGTTATAAAACAACCATGGGCATGGGGCAAGTTAAAATTAATAAAAACCTGTAGTTTCTAAAAATAAAAATATTTTAAAATTGTCATTTGCCAAAATCAAACTTTTTTTTAAAAAGAATAAAGCAAATTTGATAATTCGAAATATCAGGCTTGTTAAGTCTTATATTAAAGCTTTGCTGCAGGAAATTAACGCAATGGATTGTAATAGATCAGCCATATTGAGGGTTGGTTCCGGCAAAACTATTTTTGAAAATACAATTGCGAGGATATTTGACGGTCAAACCCTAAACAAATGGATGGGAAAGATGAGAACCGGAAAGGGTAAAGAATTCCCTGTTAGTAGGGTTGTAGCTTTGGGCGAACCCAATATAGAAGTATGCGGTTGGATTAAGATTTCTCTATGTGAAAAATAAATAAGGAGTCCGAAATGAATTCAGAAAACCGGAAAAAGATGTTCTTATTGTTTTCCCACACACTTACCCAAAAGCAGGAGGAAGAAGCCCGGAAAGTTTTTGGTATACCCAATTTATATCTCTTCCTCCTGAATTACAGGAATTTTGGTCTAATATACCGCCCCATTTGGACAGTATAGAAGATATTGTTGTAGTTTTCAAAAAATGGATTAGCCAAAACGCCCGTGCTGGAGATGTAGCACTGGTCCAAGGTGATTTCGGCTTAACTTATGCCATGGTGAATTTTTGTAAAGAAAAAGGTTTAATACCCGTTTATGCAACTACAGAACGTAAAGTGGAAGAAGAAAAAAAGACGGAGTTGTCTTGGTGAAAAGAACTTTCAATCATGTAAGGTTTAGAGTTTATTAGGAGATTTAATCCTTGGAGCGCGAGAGGCTTAGGTGTGCAAAAAAGCCCGGAGCCTCTCGAAAAATATAAATCCTTTAATAACGGGTATTGAAACCATTGTAATAAGTAATTTAAAATAATAAATGAAGGTTTTTACGGTAAATAAGACAGCCTCTCGCAAAATGCCAAAATAGCCCTTGTAAAATAACGGTTCCACGGCATGCCCTTATAAAAAACTAAAACCCCGTTAGGGGATTGAAACATTCTATATGTCCTAAAAGCATTTTCTTGCGGAACATCCTTATAAAAAACTAAAACCCCGTTAGGGGATTGAAAGGGACGGATTGGCATGGCGTCCTCAGTTTCTAAGTCAATAACCCAGCTTATAAAAAACTAAAACCCCGTTAGGGGAGGGCAGACACACTGGTCTGCCCCTACAGCGGCCTGTCAAAAAAGCTAAGACCCCCTTGCAGGGGATAAATTATCTTGTATTTGGCTTTTGACAATTAAATGTTTTAAAAACGGCTAAACTTTACCTGCGTTGGGAAAGATTTAGCCGTTTATTTTTACAAAAAGGAAATAATCTTTTAAAAACCTATTGAACTTTTTTGTAGAATAGGGTAATATTATAGCTAAATCGAGGAAATCGTGAACGTTTTTATTAAAAAACTAAATAATGTTCGGAAATAAGCAACTTGTATATGTTTGGAAATATGGTCCAAATGTTTCTACCGGGCAACCGTAAATTGCCTGACTATGGGTTGTTTATATTAATAGGATACTATTTATTGGCTTCCTATTTTTAATATAAACTCCCGGATTTTCAATCTCGGGGGTTTTCTGTTTTCTTTTAAAATTCGGAATGTTGGAAAGGAAAAAAGTAACCGGCGAAGGGGATTCAAAATGCAGCTATTGAAGGAACGAATTTTACAAGACGGCAAGGTAATTGATAACCGCATCCTTAAGGTTGATAATTTTCTGAACCATCAGCTGGACATCAATTTATTCAATGAAATGGGGAAAGAATTCAAAAAGCGTTTTGCTTCCAAAAATGTTACGAAAATACTGACCATAGAGGCGTCCGGTATCGCCATTGCCTGTATCACCGCCCAGTATTTCAATGTACCTGTGGTTTTTGCCAAAAAACATGAAGCCGGAAACCTGAGTAAAGATGTCTATGTCAGCGAAGTGTATTCTTTCACCAAAGATAGAAATTACCTGATTAGGGTGGATAAAAGATTTTTGAATCCTTCGGACAAAGTCCTGGTGATAGATGACTTTTTAGCTCAAGGCAATGCTGTCTGCGGTTTGCTGGATATTATCCAGGCTGCGGGAGCGGAGATTGCCGGAGTAGGTATTGTTATTGAAAAAGGTTTTCAAAAAGGAAGGGAGGTAATATTGAAGAAGTATCCGGTACAAATAGAATCTTTGGCCGTTATTGAGGGTTTTAAAGACGGAAATATCGTCTTTGCCTAAAATTTTTCCCTATAGTTTATATTTAAAAAATATAAAAGTCTTTTCAAGCAATCTGGTGATATGTCAAGAGAAGATTTTTAAAGAAACCAAACAAAAGGATTAAAGAAAGGCAGCACAAATAAAACCCAGGGTTTTTAGGAAAAAAACAGGCTAAAGATAAAAAATATTTCATTGTATCTCTC
>JAAXZE010000186.1 GCA_012720075.1 Clostridia bacterium | reverse complement strand
TCCCAAGGAGGTAGATCGAAGCCCCCTGCCACTACGAGAATAATTTAGACAAAAGGTATCAGAATTCCTATGTGGTTGTCAAAGAGCTTAAAGTTGATTTTTCAGCACGTCGAAAAACTAACTATATTGTACAAGGAGGTTTGTACTTTGACTGAAAGTAGAGGTTTGAAAGGTGTCTTAAATCACCCTCTTTCCCGCCGTACTTTTCTGAAGCTTAGTGCTGTAGCGGCAGGAAGTACTGCTTTGGTTGGCTGTAGTAGTAGCCTGGAAACAATTTCCCAAAATGCTTCCGGTGATGATGGCGTTAAAATAATTCCTACTACCGGGCCTAATAACTGTGGAGGTCGTTGTGTAATTAAAGCCCATGTCAAAGACAATGTTATTATCCGCTTAAGTACCGACGATGAAACCGACGATCCCCGTAATCCCCAGATTAGGGCCTGCGTCAGAGGCCGTTCCTATAGGAAATACTATTTAAGCCCCGACCGGTTAAAATACCCGATGAAGCGGGTCGGTAAACGGGGTGAAGGTAAGTTTGAAAGGATTTCCTGGGAAGAAGCAGTAGACATAATAGCCAGTGAAATAAAGAGAATCGGACAAAAATACGGCCCTGCTTCCCGCTATGTTAATTATGCCTGGGGATACAATGCCTTAATTCATCCTATGAATTTTGCTAAAAGATTATTGGCATTAGATGGAGGTTTTCTGGACTTTTACAATTCTTACAGTACTGCGGCTACAAGTTATGCTACCCCCTATACCTATGGAACCGCAAATACCGGAAATACTCCTGACGATTGGGTTAACTCCAAATTATTAATCCTGTGGGGTTTCAACCCGGCAGAAACCATCCATGGCTCCCAGACCATGTATCGTTTGCGAAAAGCCAAAGAGGCCGGGGCAAAAATAATTGTTGTTGACCCCCGGTACAGTGATACTGCGGTAGGCTTTGCCGATGAGTGGATACCCATCCTGCCCACCACCGACAATGCCGTTATGGATGCCATGGCTTATGTCATGATTACGGAAAACCTCCATGACCAGGCATTTCTTGATAAGTATTGCCTTGGTTTTGACGAAGAACACATGCCCGAGGGCATTCCACCGGGTAATTCTTATAAGAGTTATGTTTTGGGGCTTTCCGATGGGATACCCAAAACTCCGGAATGGGCTGAGAAGATTTCCAAAGTGCCGGCCAATACTATCCGCCATTTGGCCCGGGAATATGCTACCAATAAACCCGCCGCATTAATCCAAGGCTGGGGCCCGCAGCGCCATGCCTATGGAGAACAGCCTGTTAGGGGTTCAACTGTCTTAGCGGCAATGACCGGTAACGTAGGTATCCATGGTGGATGGGCCTCCGGTGCCGGAAATGCCAGCAGAATTAGAGTCGGCAGTGTCCCAACAGTGGAAAATCCTGTAAAAGCTAAGATACCATGCTATTTATGGACCGATGCCGTTGTGCGTGGTACTGAGATGGGGCCCCAAGACGGGGTGCAAGGTGCAGACCGGTTGCCGTCCAATGTTAAGATGATTATCAATTTGGCCGGAAACTGTCTGATAAATCAGCACGGTGACATAAACAAAACGGCTCAAATTCTTCAGGATGAATCACTGGTGGAATTTATCTTGGTCAGTGACCTATTTATGAGTCCCAGTGCCAAATTTGCCGATATCCTTTTACCAGGCAATTCCTTCTTTGAAAGAAACAATATCGGAACTCCCTGGGGATTTGGTGATTATGTATTATTTAACAATAAAGTCATTGACAATCTCTACGAAAGCCGCAGTGAATATGATTGGCTGGTGGAAGTAGCCGATAAACTGGGCTTAAAGGCTCAATTTACCGCTGGCAATGAAACCGAAGAAGACTGGTGCCGTTATATTGTTGAACAGACAAGGAAAAATCATCCCGAGTTTCCTTCCTACGAAGAATTTAAAAAGCGCGGAGTATATAAATGGTATTTTGACGAGCCTTATGTTGCTTTCAAAGCTCAAATTGAAGATCCGGAAAACAATCCGTTCCCCACTCCGTCGGGCAAAATAGAAATATTCTCCCAACGCCTATATGAAATGAACAATCCCAAGGAGATACCGGCTGTACCCAAATATATTTCCAGCTGGGAAGGACCCGAAGATCCCTTGAGGGAAAAATATCCTTTACAGTGTATTGGTTGGCATTATAAACGCAGGTCCCATTCCACCCATGACAACAACCCCTGGATGGAAGAGGTGGCACGGCAAGAAATGTGGATGAATCCCCAAGATGCAGAAGCCAGGGGAATCAAATCCGGAGATAAAGTTAAGGTCTTTAATGACAGGGGTACAACTATATTACCTGTTTTGGTAACTCCCAGAATCATGCCGGGTGTGGTTGCCATTCCCCAAGGAGGATGGTTTGAACCTAACGAAAAAGGCGAAGACGTTAGAGGCAGTATCAATGTTCTTACCAGTCTTAAACCTACTCCTTTGGCCAAAGGTAATGCCCAGCACACTAACCTGGTAGAAGTTATTAAGCTATAAGGGAGGGATGGATAATGGCTCAAAAAGGTTTTTATTTTGATCAACGCTTCTGTGTCGGTTGTAAAGCCTGCCAGGTAGCCTGTAAGGATAAAAACGATTTAGAAGTGGGTCAGCTGTGGCGTAAAGTAAAAGAAGTTACGGGTGGTCAATATGTCCAATGGGGAGAAGGTATTAAGCCCGATGTTTATGCTTACTGGATCAGTATGGCCTGTAATCATTGCCAAGACCCCAAGTGTGTGAAAAACTGTCCTACCGGGGCTATGTATAAACGGCAGGAAGATGGCGTAGTTTTGGTTGATGAAAAGAAATGTATTGGCTGTCGTTATTGTGTCTGGTCTTGTCCTTACGATGCTCCCCAATATAATGAACAAAAAGGAAAAGTAGGAAAATGTAATTTATGTGTGGATTTGGCTGCAAAGGGCGAGCCTCCCGTCTGTGTTGCCGCATGCCCGGTAAGAGCTTTGGATGCCGGTGACATAGAGGAACTGAAAAAGAAATATCAAGGTACCGATTGGGTAGCGGGATTGGCTGATCCCGGAATTACCAAACCTTCGGTTACCATCACGCCTCACAAGAATGCCCTGGGAAATAGGAGAGGGGGTTAAAGTATGCATAATGAATGGCCTTTGATTATATTTACCTTGTTGATCCAAGGGGCGGTAGGAGCCTGTTTTGTCCTGTTGCTAACCTGGATAAAATTGGAGAAGGATTCCGGTCTGGAGAAAATAGTTGGTCAGGGTCTATTTCTGTCAACGGTTCTGGCTGTTTTAGGCCTTGTGGCTTCCTTTACCCATTTAGGTTCTCCTTTAAATGCCGTTAACGCCATCAGGGGTTTTGGAAGTTCCTGGATGAGTATTGAAATAGTCTTTACCAGTGCTTTTATTGGTTTACTCGTTCTGGCCTACCTTTTCTATCGCAAAAATGTTATCAAAAATGCGGTAATGCTTGGCTGGGGTGCTGTAATTTGCGGTATAATCGCAATTTTTGCCATGGCCCGAGTTTATATGGTTACCATTATTCCTGCGTGGACTCACGTTAATACCCTTTTTGCCTTTTATGGTACAGCTCTCTTATTAGGTTCCTTTATCGTAGCTGCTTTGCTGGCTCTAAAGGGCAAAGAAATACCGGGGCTGGTAAAAGAAGGGTTAAAAGTGAGCCTTGGTGCCGTAATTTTTGCCTTGGCTGTCCAATTAGTAGTCCTGCCACTTTATTTAGCTTCTTTAGCTGCCGGCGGAATTTCAGCCCAGGCTACCGGCCAGATTTTAAGCGGTACTTACGCTTCTCTCTTAGTAACTCGCTGGGTACTGGCTTTGGCCGGGGGAGCGGTTTTAGCGGCCTTAATCTTGGCCAAATTAAATTCTAAAGAGGAAACCATTCCCCAAACTCTGGTTTATTCAGCTTTAGTTCTGGTCTTAGCGGCTGAAATAATCGGTCGTTTCCTCTTTTACGCATCGGCAGTGCCTATTACTTTAGGGTTTTAGAAAAAGGATGCTCAAATAAATCGGCCTAAGCTAAATACAGCTTAGGCCTTTTTAACTGGCTTTAGTACCACCAGGGGCTGTTTCCATATGGATAGGTCATACCCGGGGCAAACATTCCCCCGTAGGGCTCAGCCATTCCCGGTCCAAACATTCCACCAAAAGGAGAGACCGTTTCCGGACCGCTCCATCCATAAGGAATTCCTAAAGGCGAGCCACAATAGGGGCAGGTTTGACCGAAATTAACATTGGAACCGTAGGGATAAGCATATTCACCAAAGGGCATTTCCTGATTAAATTGTTGACAAGGCATCGATATAACCCCCTTTCTAATATATCCTATGCAAAGTAAACATACTTTGCTCAGGAATTCCGGCACCGGTAGTTCCGGGGTGTTATTTTTGGATGCCAAAGCCGGAAATTTTGGCCTGTACATTTGTTTGAATAGAAACAGTGGGAAAAACTTTTTTCCAGTCAATACTTTTTAAATAGTCAGGTTCTCTATCCATTAATATCATTCCAAATCCAAGATAATCCACTTGTAATTCCTTCTGGGACTTTCTGATTGCCTCCTTTACCTCATTATTTATTATTTGACTAAAGCCTTTTTCCAATTTGGCAATATTTTTCGGCTCAGAAAGATCAAGTTCGTTGCCTTCCTCTTGAATGATATATCCGTCGGTTGTTACTTTTACGATAAAATTTAAGCTGTCCTTTTGGATTAGAGGTGTAATTTTTACTCTATTTTTGTTGGAGACATAAGTATAGGTTCCGTTATCCATTTTGGCAACAAAGGTCATTTTTTGGCTTTTTGGAATAAGCAAATTAGCCCTACGGGTCTCTTCCCCATTAAGCCAACCCGCTAATTTCCAGTTGTCAAGAACGACACTGCCACTGAGATGAAAAGAATTGTTGTTATTAAGGTGAAGGGCTCCTCCTAAAGCCTGGCCGCTATTAGCCCTCAATTCACTTAATAAAATTGTAAAAGGTTTAAAGGTGCTTAAAGAAAAATCTTTGCTGATTTCAGTCATGCCCACCAATTTGCGGGTAATGCTTCTTTCCAGTTCAGGTGTAGTATCAAAGATTGTTGAGGCCTTATCTCCTTGGACAAAAATCATCCGTAACCTGCGGGCAATCTTGGGGTGTCTTTCAAAAAAAGAACAGATGTCTTGCAAATTATCGACCACCTCTTGGCCAACCACCAATACCTGTAAATGGTGGAGGTTTAGGGGACGGGAAACCTCGGTTTGCAGCAAATCCAAGGCGTTTTGAAGGGTTTCTCCTTCTGCGGAAATTATAATACCGGCGGTTTTTTCCGGTTCCAGCTTCCAAGAGTTTTCTTTTAATAATGAAGGCTTTATGATTTCCGCAGTGATCTTATATTTGGTAGAAATGTTTTCCTGAACTTCTGATTCACCGGAAATTTGTCTATTCCTAAAGCGGTAATAAATGCTCTATCGCTGATGTCTTTCGTATCCCAACAGGCTGAAAGCATTAGGGTGGCTAATATGGTCGACAAAAAAAAGATTAACCTTTTTTTCATGAATATTTCCCCTTTTTTCTTATAACAGCCAATAATAAAGTAAATATCGGCAGGACATATACAAAGACTATGGCAATATAGATATGAAGATCTCTAAGTCTAAGAGACCAGGCAAAATTAGGAATAAGCATTGTTGCCAAAAGGCAACTCAGACCAAAAAAGTAGATTATGAACTTCCGGCAGGAAAGCTTAAACACTTGACTAATTCCAAAGGAAAGCAAATAGAGAGTTAGGGAGATGGTTACAAAAGCTCCTATTAATAAGGGCATTGTCAGCAATAACTCAAATCTTTTCGCCGGAAAACCCGGTACTTCGATGATGGATAGTATTGCATAGCCAGGCCAGAACAGCTGATTGGTATTATGGATACCTAAAGTACCAATAGCCAAGACAATAAACACAAAGGCCAGCAAGTTTAGTAAAACTGCTCCAATTAAAGCCGGTTTCACCGCTTTTTTGGTATCAGCTAAAAAAGGGGGCAGAAAAAGAATAACTTCCAAACCGTAAAAATACCCGGTATAAAGAAGAGCTCCCTTAATTACCGGCATTATCCCGTTAGCCAGGACGGGGAAAAAATAATCAAACTTGATTTTACTTAAGGCCAAGGGAATTATGACCAGGGGTGGGATAAAATATAAGGGACTTATGATTTGCATAAAACGGATAATGGCTGTCAATCCGTAAGACACCAGCCAAATGGCGCCCAGGGCTAGAAAAATGAGAGGTATTAGGTCGGGGGTTTTCTCCAGAAAAAAAATCTCGTTGACCTCTATGGTGTTGGTAAAAAGAAGAGTCAAAAAGACCCCCCAAAAGAAGAAATA
>JAAXZE010000185.1 GCA_012720075.1 Clostridia bacterium | reverse complement strand
TTTTCTCTTTTCAATGGTAAAATGGTTATGACTCATAGCTATATCCCTCCTGATGTTGGTTTTGTCGCTTAACATTATACAGGGATTTTAGCTATGGGTCTCTTTTTTTATTTACTTGGGCATTTAATTTTACAACTTACGGTTTTCAAAAAAATTTCTGCTATTGATTTTAATTATTGCCGTCGTTTGAAAATTTGACCTGTTACTATATACTATTAATGATACTATTAAGGAGTATGTGTTAAATTATTGAAAACAGGAGGAATAACCAATGGCCAAAGATTCATCTTTTGATATTGTTTCAGTAGTAAATATGCAAGAAGTGGATAACGCAGTCAATCAAACCAACAAAGAAATTAGTCAAAGATTTGATTTTAAGAATAGTAAATCCCAGGTAACATTAGAAGGGGAAGACATAAAAATTTTAGCCGATGATGATTATAAATTAAAAAGTGTAATTGATATTCTTCAATCCAAGCTGATTAGGCGAAAGGTATCCATCAAAAACCTGGAGTACGGAAAAGTTGAGGAAGCCAGTGGCGGTATGGTACGGCAGGTTATTAAAGTTAAACAGGGTATAGACACCGAATTAGCCAAAAAGATAGTGAAAGACATTAAAAATTCCAAGTTGAAGGTACAAGCCCAGATCATGAATGACCAGGTAAGGGTATCAGGTAAAAGCAGGGATGAACTCCAAGCCGTTATTACCCTTTTAAGGGAGCAGGATTATAACATTGATTTGCAGTTTACAAATTACAGATAGTTTTTTTGGGACCAAAGGGTCAGTCTTATTCCTGTCTCTAAGGCAGGAATTTTTTTATTGCCAGAGAAATAAAACAGGGAGTTAACATAAATACTATAAAAAAGACTTGCTTCAGCTGGTTTAATACAACTGAAGTTTAATTCTTAACGCGCAATAATCAAGGAGGCGGACAGGCTGTGTTTAAAAAAATAATTATTTTGGTTTTAACTTTGTGCCTTTCATTTACCTTGCTTAGCGGCTGCAAGAGGGAAACCGATGAGCAACAAGGACAAGAACCCCCCCAGGTTGAAATACCCCAGGAAGAACCGGAACTTACCGTTAAGGATGTTTATCCTTTAAATGAAGGAGATTACTGGAAGTTTGCCGGCACCGGCAATGAATTTGCACCTTTTGAACAAAAAGTATTGTTTCGGGAGGGTGACCGTGCTCAGATGCAAAGTGCCACCGGCGGGACGGTAATGGCCATAATTTATGAGTTTAAAGACGGTGAACTCCGGGTCGTCTATAGCCAAGAGGAATTCTATGAAGAAGTGAATATTCTGGATAGAGAAAATACTATGGAAGAGGTTATTTTGAAAGAGCCTATTCAAGTAGGCAATACCTGGCAGTCGGGAGGAAAGGAATATAAAATAGAAGCCCTGGATGCTGATGTTGAAACACCGGCAGGCAGGTTTGAAAATTGTGTCAAGATAACTGTTAATGCCACCGAATATAATTCCGAAAGCGTTGTCTATTATAAACCGGGCTTAGGTTTGGTTAAACAGGAATACATTGCCGATGATTATCACATTGTGCAGGAACTGGAAGAATACAGCATAAAAACCGCCGCCCAATAGATAGTTTATAATTTTTCTTTTCTGTTTTAGGAGGAATACCATGGCTAAAATTGCTGTTACTTTAGGAGACGGAGAGATTATACAGGTAGAAAAAGGGACTACCCTGGAAGAACTGGTTAAATTCTTGGGTAAAAACGGAGACCCTGTTATTGTTGCCGCCCAAGTCAATAACCAGTTAAAAGAATTGACGGAACCTATCAATGAGCCGGCAACGGTAAAATTTTTTGATATTACCTCTGATATAGGAATGGGGATTTATGTCCGAAGCCTTTCTTTTGTATTTATCCGGGCTGCCCGGGAGGTTATTCCTGATAGTACGGCGGTTACAGTGGAACATTCCCTGGCCAAAGGATTATATTGCGAAGTAAGAGGGAAAGCCCTTACTTTGGAACTGGTGAAAAAGATAGAAAAGCGAATGGCGGAAATAATTGCTAATGATGAGCCTATTGAAAAAAGAAAAGTTACTAAAGAAGAGGCTGTTGAAATTTTTAAAAAAGACGGGCAAGAAGACAAGGTCCGAATGCTGAAATATCTATCTAAGCCCAGAGGCGACGTCTATAAACTGGGCTGGCTCTATGATTTCTTTTACAGCTATCTGGTTCCCAGTACTGGATATTTAAAAAGATTTGCCCTTCAGTTCCATCTGCCCGGTGTAATTATCCGTTTCCCAACCAAAGAAAACCCTGTGGAACTTCCTGAATATATCCCCCAGCCTAAGCTGGCAGGAATTTTTTATGAAACGGAACGCTGGGCGGAAATAATGGAAGTTGACACCATTGCCGCCCTTAATGACATTATAGTCAATAACCAGCTGGGCACCCTGATCCGGGTTAATGAAGCTTTGCATGAGAAAAAAATTGCCCAAATAGCTGATGAAATATTTGAACTCAAAGACCGAGGGAATGTAATTCTTATTGCCGGGCCTTCATCCTCCGGAAAAACAACCTTTGCACAAAGACTCATGATACAATTAATGGTTCACGGAGTAAGGCCGGTTTCTATTTCCGTAGATGATTATTTTGTGGACAGGGACCAAACTCCCAGGGATGAATTGGGCAATTTGGACTTTGAGGCCTTGGAAGCCATTGATCTGGAATTGTTTAATGACCATATTACCCGGCTTATTCAGGGTGAAGAAATAGAAATGCCTACCTTTAACTTTAAGACCGGCAATAAGGAGTACCTGGGTAAAAAACTAAAAATAAAGCCCGATCAGCCTATAATCATAGAAGGTATTCATGGGCTAAACGAAAAGTTGACTTACTCCATACCCAAAGACCATAAATTTAAAATATACATCTCGGCTTTAACCCAGCTTAATATTGATAATCATAACCGGATTCCCACCACCGACGCCAGGAAAATAAGAAGGATTGTCCGGGATAACCAATTCAGGGGAACCGATGCTTTGGGGACCATCAGGCACTGGCCTTTGGTTCGCCGGGGAGAAGATAAAAACATTTTTCCCTTCCAGGAAGAAGCCGATATTATGTTTAATTCGGCCTTGGTTTATGAACTGGCGGTTTTAAAACCTTTTGCCGAACCCCTGTTGAAAGCCATCAGTCCCGAAAGGGAAGAATATCTGGAAGCTCAGAGATTATTGAGATTATTGAGTTATGTCTTGCCCGCCGGTTGTGATGATGTTCCCAGCAATTCAATTCTCAGGGAATTTATCGGCCAAAGCTGCTTTGCAGTTTAAGGCGAAAAAAGAAAGACCGACAAGGTCTTTCTTTTTTATGATTCATATTGGGCAACAGGTGTTTGCATTCGTCTTTCTTCTCTTACCGGGTTTCCTTCCATTTCATTGTCTTTTACGGTAGTAAGTCCCAGCATGTATAACATAGGACAGAATCTGGTAATTCCTTCTGCTACCTTTCCTGCTCCCAGGGCCATAAGTGTCCGGGAATCCCTGGTAATTCCCATACCCAGTAAAAAAAGACCTCCCCAAAGTCTAATAAAGGCATCTAAGTCGCCGACGTTTTTCTTCATAAAAATCAAACTCCTTTCTGTTTACTACCAGATTAAGAATTAACGCCATACTATTTTCGACCTTCCAACACTCCAACTTTTTCAACTGATATAAACGGAACCCTGACTTAAATTTAGTATGTTCTTTATCAGCGGGATAAATTCCGATTGCTGTTTTCCAGTTTTGGAATAATAAGCGGAAAGAGCGGGAAACTAAGGAAAGTATAGATTATCAAAAACTACATATATTAATGGTCGGAGGGAGTTTATGAAAGAAAAAGTTGTTGCAGTAAATAAGGACCCAGACGGCAATATTCTTTCCGTGAAAACCGATCGGGGACAAGTTTACAGGGTTGAGCAAGCAATTAAACAAGTAGAGAGCGGAATGCTTACCGGTATTGAAGTAGTTAGTCGCAATGGGCAGCAGTTTTTAAAAGCCTTTTCCGGTACACCGGAAAACAATTTAAACTGAAAAAAATCAAACACTTATAATTAAATAATTTAGAAAGGATGGTGTTTTGATAGATGAAACTAAGAGAAATAATGACCAATGATGTTTCCAGTGTATCCCCCAGCGACCCTATAATTGAGGCTGCTAAAATTATGCAGCAAAGGAATGTCGGTTGTATTCCTGTCTGTGATCAGAACAAAGAGGTTAAAGGTATTTTAACCGACCGGGATATTGTAATTAGAGTTGTGGCTGAAGGAAGAAATCCAAAGGATTTGGATGTTAGTAAAGTCATGTCTACGGGATTGACTTTGGGAAGCCCCGATATGGATGCCGAAGAAGCCGCCCAGATTATGGCGGAACACCAAATCCGAAGATTACCTATTGTTGAAAACAATAAGCTGATTGGTATAGTTTCTATTGGTGATTTGGCCAGCCATAATATTTTTGTGGATGAAGCTGCCAGAGCTCTGCACCATATTTCTCAGCCCAGCCAGCCTTTGATGTAATAGCGGAAAAAAGCAGGAGGTCCAATAAAGACCTCCTGCTTTAATATTTCGGTGTCACGATGTCACTAAAAAAATTAATACTTAACAAATACTTCCCCTTTTGCTCCGCATATTGGGCATTTTTCCGGGGTAGAATTCTTTTCAATATATCCGCAAACGGGGCAGAGGTAATAGTTGACTTCTTCTTTATTTTCCAGATTATCCAAAGCGTCTTGGTATAATTTAGCATGGACTTTTTCAGCTTCGTTGGCCAGGTGGAAAGAACGTTGAGCATCGCTGCGGCCTTCTTTTTTAGCCTCTTCCAGCATGGGGGGATACATACTCTCAAATTCATAAGTTTCGCCGGTAATACCTTCTTTTAAGTTTTCAGCTGTGGATTTAATGCCGCCTAGAGCTTTCAAGTGGTTGTGAGCATGGATTGTTTCCGCTTCTGCCGCTGCTCTAAACAGCTTGGCAGCGTTTAAATACCCTTCTTGTTCAGCCTTTTTGGCAAAAGCCAGGTATTTTCTGTTAGCCATTGATTCTCCGGCAAAAGCATCTTTTAAATTTTTTTCTGTACTCATACTTTAAACCTCCTGAAATTTTTTTAATTGTTAGTTTTCCTTTCTATTTATACACCAATTCTAGTGAATTTAAACACAAATCCGCTTAGATGCAGAAAAACACTTGGCAAAGCAAAACTCAATGAAAAACAACATCTCAGTGAACATGAAATCAGAATGGGCGTTGGCCTTTCAAATAACGTTTGATGAAAATATGGAAGTTAAGGTATAATGGATGGCATATCATTATCATACCCCTTGTGGTCGACAGTTTAAATAACTGTTCACAGAGAGGTTTTTTATTTTTTTCAATCTCAACCTTGACCTTTGCCTTAATATCAACCTTTTATGCTTTAGGATAAATTGCAATTATGGTATATTAGGTTTAGAAAAAAATGTTATATAAGTTAAATTTTCTGGTATATATTAAATGAAATATTTTAAAAAGGGGTCGCATATGCTGGAATTTCGTAGTATTGATTTAAAGGATAAGGAATTATTTGATAAATATTTTCGTCAGAGACGCTATGACGGTTCGGAAAGTTCTTTTACCAATGTGTATATGTGGCAAAAGTGTTATAACATCCAATGGACATTAATAGATGAGTTTCTTTGTATTAAAGCCAAGATGGACGATATTGATTATGTATTGCCGCCCTATGGTGCTTCCGACCGGGGTATTGAGAAGGCTGTCAATAAGCTAATTGATTTTTTTAAACTAAATAATTGGCCTTTTGTGATGCGGGCAATATCTCCGGAAATGAAAGAAACCATAGAAAGACTTTATCCGGGGAAGTTTGTCTTTACCGAAGAAAGAGATGTTTTTGATTATGTTTATCTTGCTGAAGATCTTATTAACCTGGCAGGGAGAAAATACCACCGGAAAAGAAATCATATTGCCAGGTTTAAAAAAGAATATCCCCACTACCGCTATGTTCCTTTAACCAAGGACCTGTTAAATCCTTGTATTGATAATTTAAAAGAGTGGTGCAGGAAAAAAGGCTGCGAAGATGACGAGAGTCTCTTATGTGAACGGGATGCCATCATATCGGCTTTTGAGGTTTTTGACCATTTGGATATTGTGGGCGGAGTAATATTGATTGACGGTAATGTTGAGGCTTTTACTTTCGGAGAGCAGTTAAACGAAGATACCGTAATAATTCATGTGGAAAAAGGCAGTGAAATCAACGGGATTTACCAGGTTATTAACCAGGAATATTTACAAAATCATTGGACCCATATGAAATATGTCATCAGGGAAGAAGACATGGGTATTGAAGGCTTAAGAAAGAGCAAGCTTTCTTATTATCCCGTTAAGATGATAGTAAAATATAAGGCTGAATTAATCAGCGATTAGATCTTGGCGATAAAGGTAGAATTTACTTGAGGGGTAAGTTAATAAAATAATAAGGATGAAGGATTTATGGATATTCGTATTACAACCGCCGATGATTTGGAACAGGTGAAAAAACTTTGGGCTTATTGCTTTGAAAATCATGAGCCCTTTTATAGTTGGTATTTTCGGGAATACTTTCAAAGTGAAAATACTTTGGGCATTTTTCAGGGGGAGAAGCTGCTATCATCTTTACAACTTATCCCCTATGATATTTTCCTGCGGGGTCGGGTGTTGCCCACCTCGTATATTGTGGGTGTGGCCAGTTTTCCCGAAGCCCGCAGCGGAGGCCTGGTGGGTGAACTGATGGTTGAAACTTTTCGGGAACTAAAACGCCGGGACCACACCATCACCCTTTTAATGCCGTTTAAAGGGCAATTTTACTATCCATATCAATTCCTATTCTGCTATCATCACTATAAATATGAGATTAAGCTGGAAGACTTAAAACCTGTTGCCGAGAGTTACGGAGATTTTGTTGAGCTGCAAGGGACCCAAAATATTGCCGACCTGGATGAGGTATACCGGCAGTTTACCGCAAATAAGCATGGTTTTATTGTTAGAAATCCGCAAAAATGGCGGTTATTGCTGGAAGAGCACCAGGGAGAAAAGGGTTTTGGTTATTTATTGATTAAGGACGGCAGGGCTGAAGGCTATATACTTTATTATCTTAAGGACAATAAGCTGACTGTTAGAGAAATGGCTTACAGTAATTGGCCGGCCCAAAAATCCTTGTTCCGGTTTATGTATAATCACCGTTCCCAAGTGGAAAATTTGGAGTGGAATGCTCCCCTGGATGACAGTACATTTTACTATCTAGGCGATCCCAAAAAAGGCATCAGCCTTTTCCCCTTTTTGACGGCCCGTATTGTTGATGTAAAGAAGTTCTTGGAGAGTATTTTTTATGCCAAGGAAATTCAAACCGGATTGGTTTTAAAAATAGAAGACCGGTGGGCACCCTGGAATAATCAAAGCTTCAAAATATCCCTCGGGGAGGGACAGGCGCTGGTAGAGGAAACCGAGAGTCCATGGGATGTCTTAATGGATATAGGCGCCTTGACCCAGTTGGTCTTCGGTAGAGTGGAGGTTAAGACTCTTATTTACCAGAATCGTCTGAAGGCCGCAGATATGGAAAAAGCCGCAACGCTGGGCAAGCTGTTCCCGCCATGCAATAATTATATTAACGAATATTATTAATTCCTTTTGAGATTAAAATGCGCAAAAATGGGTAAATTATAACCTGTACTAACGATTATGAAAGGTGGTTGGGAAATGAAACTTTATGTAGACCAGGATCTATGTATTGCTTGTGGGGCTTGTATCAGCCTTTGCCCCGAAGTATATGACTGGAATGATGACGGTAAAGCCACTGTTATCGTTGATGATGTCCCCTCTGATGCGGAAGAATCCGCCAAAGACGCCATGGATAGCTGTCCCACCGAAGCAATTAAAGAAAAATGATGCTAAAGACCCTGTCTAAAAGGCGGGGTCATTTAATTAATAAATAAAGGTATAAATCAGCTTTCATTGGCGGTGATTTTAACGGCTATTACATCGACATTTATCTTTTTTATTGGTAATATTTAATAATAGATAATTGTTATTTTTGTTTGCAAATTACCTAACTTTACTGCATAATTTCTAAGTAAGGAGGTATGTAATATGCCTCAGCGAAGACGGCAAGCTATTATTAATTTTTTAGAAAATGCCACTACTCCCCTTAAAGGAAGTCAACTGGCTAATATGCTAAAGGTCAGCCGTCAGGTTATTGTTCAGGATATAGCCTTGTTACGGGCCGAAGGCAATAATATCATTGCCACGCCCCAGGGATATCTTTTAGTTAAAAATATTATTAATTCTCCCCAAAAAATCGTTCGTATTTTTGCTTGCCAGCATGATTATCAAGGCATGAAAAAAGAACTGGATATTATAGTTTCTCAAGGGGGAAAGGTTCTTGATGTCATAGTTGAACATCCCGTATATGGGGAACTAAAAGGAAATTTAATGCTGGAAAATGCCGCTGATGTAGAAAATTTTGTAGAAAGTTTGAATAAAACGGGTGCCGAACCCTTATCTTTATTAACCAAGGGGATTCATTTACACACCATAGAAGCTTCTTCTCAGGTCATCTTGGATAGAATAGAAAAAGAATTAAAATCTGCCGGATTTTTATTATAATTGTTGCAAATAACCAGACCAAGACAAACCGGTTTAAATTAATTTAAAAATATTTTTATTAAAATTCTATTGACTTTGAGAGCGCTTCACATATAATGTAATGTACATTCCCCTTCAAATCGGAGGTGGTTAAAAGATGAAATTTAAAAGATTAAGCGATGATAAAGTGCAAATCATAATAAGCAGTGAAGATTTAGAAAAGAGGGATGTGAAGAAGTGGGATTTAATGCCGTCCAGCCCTAGAGCCCAGGAGCTCTTTCAGGAAATGCTGGATCAAGCCTATGAAGAATGTGGGTTTGAAGTGGATTCTGAAACCCAATTAATGGTAGAGGCCTACCCAATGACTACCGATAGCTTGGTAATTACATTAACAAAGGTTAAGCACAGGGATTCCTTTGAAATTGATTATGATGAAGACTCTGAAGAACTTTATGATGAAATAGATGAAGAAGAAATTGCTGAACTTACCGGAGAAGAGCTAATTTACTTATTTAAGGATTTTGAAGATGTGGTGCAGCTTGCTAAACTTCTCAAGGATGACTATTTTGACAAGTGCAGCATGTTTAAATTAGGTCAGGCTTATTACTTAGTATTTTCCAATCCCGATAATTTAACCGATCATGCCTTGGGAATGTTGGGCGAATACAGTGCATTGGTACATTTGTCGGAAGCCTATCTCCTGGAGCATGGTCAGTTGATGATAAAGAATGATGCCATAAGAGTCCTGGCGGCTATGTAATTTCAGTAACGGTATCGCCGTTACCGTTTAGCCAAGCTATAGTTAATGCGGTATCTACAGTTTTAAAAGAAAATATGGTAAAATATAGGAGCCGTTACCGGCTCCTATATTTGTAGTAAAAGGAGATAAGCATGAACCACGAAGAAATCCTTGCCCAGTTAAAGGCCTGTTACCCGGATGTAAAGTCGGGCTTGAGGTTTTCCAATCCTTTTCAGCTGTTAATTGCTACAATTCTTTCAGCCCAGTCTACCGACAAGCAGGTAAACAAAGTAACCGAAAACCTTTTTAAAAAATATCCTGATGCCCCGTCAATAAGCCGGTTAAGTGCAGAAGAATTAGAAGAAGAAATAAAAAGCATAGGACTATATAAAAACAAAAGTAAAAATATAATTCAAGCCTGTAAAATATTAACGGAAAAATACGGGGGTGAAGTGCCGGCCGATCGGGAGGCATTAATGACCCTGCCGGGTGTGGGCCGTAAAACAGCCAATGTAGTTTTAAGCAACGCCTTTAATATTCCTGCTATTGCTGTTGATACCCATGTTTTTAGGGTCGCCAACCGGTTAGGTTTGGCAGAAAGCAACGATCCTTTAAAAACAGAGGAGCAGCTTATGAAAATAATTCCTAAGGAGGATTGGTCCGCTGCCCATCACTGGTTGATTTGGCACGGAAGGCTAATATGCAAAGCCCGCAATCCCCAGTGTCAGAAGTGTAAACTAAGTAATTGGTGTAAATATTTAAGGAATAGTGACATCGTGTCGCCGTGACAATGAATTTAGGAGCTACGCTCCGTGGTACGTATCTACGGTAGCTACAGAGGCTACAGTTCCCCAGGAAATAGGTTGAGGTTTCGATTCTCTAGGTTGGGGTTTGAATACTATTGACTATTGGCAAACGACTATCGACTTTACTATAATAAATCTTACGCACTTAAGCACTAACACACTCACACACTTTATACCGGCAAATTGGGAAAGGAGAGCATCGGTTATGGTTTTATCATCTCTAAGAGTATTAATTTTTTCCGTATCAATCGGTGCCGGCCATGACAGCGTGGCCAAAGCTTTAGCTGAGGAGATAGAGCGGCAATATCCAGGTTCCCATGTCAGTGTTGTTGATACATTCAATTACATAAATCCCATTTTAAATAAAGTGGTATCGGGCAGCTATAAAGAAACCATTAAATTTACTCCCAAGGTTTGGGGTTACTTATATGACCAAGCCGAGGACGGGGAACGGCTGGTTGACATGGGTCAACTCCTTTCCAAACTGCTTTCTCCCAAACTGGATCAGCTCCTAAGGGATTTCGAGCCCCATGTATTAATTTGTACCCACGCTTTTCCGGCCGGAATCCTTTCGGTTCTGAAGGAAAGAAAAAATATGGAGATACCTTTGGTTGCCTGCATTACCGATTTCACCGTACATAGTTTCTGGCTTCACTCGCAGGTAGATATGTATGTCATAGCTTGCAGTGATTTAGCTTACCGTTTTGTGGAAGAAGGAATAAGTTTAGATAAAGTAAAAGTTTTGGGAATACCTATCAGAGCCCAATTTTTGGTGAAGGCTGACCAAAAACATATCCGGACCGAGTTAGGATTAGATCCCCATAAACAGACCGTACTGGTCATGGGTGGGGGTTGGGGATTAGGCAGGATTGAGGAAGTAGTTAGAAAATTGCTGGCAGAAAGCGATCTGCAGGTCCTGGTGGTTACCGGGTCCAATACAAAGCTAAAGAAAAACTTGGAAGGGTTGAAACAAGACCAAAGACTCCTTGTCTATGGATTTATGGATGAAATAGCCCCGTTGATGGCGGCAGCGGATGTGATAGTGACCAAGCCCGGTGGGATTACCTGCGCTGAAAGTTTAGCCATGGAACTTCCCATGGTAATTATCTCCCCTCTTCCCGGTCAGGAAGATCGCAATACCGATTACTTTCTCAATAAGGGTGTGGCAATAAAGGTTAGGAAGGTTGAGCACCTGGTGCGGGAAATTACAAATTTATGCAGCAATAAATTGCGCCTGAAACATATGCGGGAAATGGCAGCTTACTTGAAAAAACCTGAGGCCAGTGTTGATACTATCAAAGAAATAGGTTTATTAATGGACCGGAAAAAGATTTTACAAGGCTAAAAAGGAAAGAATACTGCACAGAATAACAAACAATAAGGAGGATTCCATGACGGCGAAAATCATTAATGGTAAGGAAATTGCGAGCACCGTAAGAAAAAATATCAAGGAGCAGGTGGACAGATTAAAAGAATCCGGTTTAACTCCCGGTTTGGCGGTTATCCTGGTTGGTACTGACCCGGCATCTCAAGTCTATGTAGGCAGCAAAGAAAAGGCCTGTATTGAAGTGGGCTTTCACTCCGAGGTTTATCGCTTGCCGGAAGAAACTACTCAAGAAGAACTGTTGGCTTTAATCCAAAAGCTTAATACTGATGAAAAAATACACGGTATTTTGGTACAATTGCCTTTACCGAAGCATTTGGACGAAAAAGTGGTGATAAATGCCATTTCACCCCGTAAAGACGTTGACGGTTTTCATCCCCTAAATGCCGGCGCTTTGTTTGTAGGTGAAAAAGGTTTAGTACCTTGTACTCCCAAAGGATGTATTCATTTAATAAAAGAAACGGGTTTTGACCTGAAAGGCAAAAAGGCCGTTGTAGTCGGGAGAAGTAATATTGTGGGTAAACCGGTTGCCATGTTATTGTTAAATGAAAATGCAACTGTGACCATTTGTCATTCCCGGACCCAAAATTTAAAGGAAGAGCTGCTGCAAGCCGATGTAGTTGTGGCGGCAGTGGGCAAGCCTAATTTTATTACCGGGGACATGATTAAAGAGGGTTCTGTGGTTATTGATGTGGGTATCAATAGACTGGAAAACGGAAAGCTGGTAGGCGATGTAGATTTTGATAGCGCCAAAGAAAAAGCAGGCTGGATTACTCCTGTGCCCGGCGGCGTAGGCCCTATGACCATAGCCATGCTTTTACAGAATACGTTGGAAGCAGCGCAAAATATAATGGAAAATTGAGAACTGTAAAACTGTAGAACTATTAATAGTATTTATTGACATAGACATTGACAATGGAAAAGGGTTTTTGTACCATTATGAATATATAAAAGGTTCTGCCACGAAGGCAGAAGATAATCTCACAGATGTTAAGCAAGGATGTAAAACCAGGAAGGTTTATTGTGTATTAGAAAATACGCAATCAGCTTCTTGGTTTATTTTTTTCCGAAAAACTTACCCAGAGGGAGGTAAAGCATGGAAAACGAAAGCCAATTATGGGAAAAATGCATTAACTTTCACGGCCATAGCTGCGGGGGTCTGGCCATTGGCTTTAAGGCTGCCCAATTAGCCAAAAATCTTTTAAAAATTTCCTTTTCCGAAGATGAAGACATAGTCTGTGTTACGGAAAATGATGCCTGCGGTGTCGATGCCGTTCAAGTGGTTTTAGGTTGCAGTGTGGGAAAAGGCAATCTCATTTTTCGCAACAGGGGTAAACAGGCTTTTAGCTTTTTCAACAGAAAAACCGGTGAGGCCGTTCGGCTTGTGCTCAAGGATTTGCCGGAAATAGAAAGGGAAAAGAAGAAAGAGTATATTTTACAAAGTAACGGGAGCGATATTTTTGAAATAAAAAAACCTTCTTATCCCTTACCGGAAAAAGCCCGCATTTTCTCCTCGGTAGTATGCGAAGAATGCGGGGAAAAAGCGGCGGAACCCATGATTAGGTTGAAAGACGGCAAAAAGGTATGTTTGGATTGTTATAAGCCATACACCAGAGGTTTTGAGGTGAGCTCATGAGAAAAAGAAAATTAATCCTAATCCTACTGTTATTGAGTTTTATTTTCTTAACCTTTACCGCTTGTTCCGGTCAAGGGCCTTCTGATGTTACTCAAATAGGCAATCAATCAGAGGGGTACCGCTTGGAAACCTTGAAACTGGCCGGAGGCACCGATTGGGGAATGCCTAATCCATATCTGCATGACCCCAGAGGTCCGGGGACCGCTAAAATGAAGCTGGTATTCGATTCTTTGCTGGAAGCCGACCCTTCGGGGGATATCCCCTGGCTGGCCAAGGAATGGAGTATCGAGGGTAATACTTATACTTTTATCATTAATGAAAAGGCCAAATTCCATGACGGAGAAAGAGTTAGCACCGAGGACATCGCTTTCACCATCGATTATTATAAAAAATATCCTCCGGTAACCAATTATCTGGCTTCGGCCCAGGGCAATATTGTCAAAGACTATGAAATTATTGACGATACAACAATCAAAATAACCGTTTATGAGCCTTTGGCCAACACTTTGGTCCAACTGGGCAGCTTCGCTGTATTGCCTAAACATATCTGGGAAAAGGTAGAGGACCCTTATACCTTTACGGGGCCGGAAGCTTTAATCGGTTCGGGACCGTATAGGTTTGGAGCTTATGATTCGGCTACCGGAAGTTATGAGTTTATTGCTTTTGAAGATTATTACGGACCCAAACCGGTGACCGCAAGACTGCTTTTCGTTCCTGTCAGTCACCCCGTCTTGGCTTTTGAAAACGGGGAAATTGATTTGGCCGATGTACCGGCCGATCTTCTCGACAAGTACAGGAGTGATCCTTCCGTTGGGATCCTTGGTAAGGATAATGATTTCGGCTATAAAATGTTGATTAATATGGAAAGGCACCCTGTGTTTAAGGACGTAGAGCTTAGAAAGGCCATTTATCATGCTTTAGACCGGGAAGGCATAGTGGAAAAAGTATTTAGGGGCGAGGGTTCCGTAGCCAGTGCCGGATATGTGCCGGTTACCAGTCTTTTTTACAACGAGCGGGTCGAAAAATATGATTACAACCCTTCTTTGGCCGCCGGTCTCTTAAAGGACAAAAAAATTTCCGTAAGTTTACTTACCGGCAATAGTGGCAATGATGTTAAAGTGGCCGAACTTATCAAAATCAACCTGGAAGAAGCGGGAGTCAAGGTTAATGTTGTAGCCGTGGATTCCAAAGTAAGGGATGAAAAAATTTTCGCCGGGGAATACGATTTTGCTCTGGTAGGTAACGGAGGCTGGGGACGTTTACCAGATTATCTCAGAACTATGTATTCTTCAAAATCCAAATTCACCGGGACCAATCCCCATTACATGGGTCCTCTGGGTTATGACAACGCAAAAATCACCGGGCTGGCTGAACGGCAGTTAAGGGAACTGGATTTTAATAAAAGAAAAGAGCTGCTTGAAGAATTGCAATACGAGATTAGTAAGGAAGTACCTATTATTGTCATAGCTAACCAGACTTCCTACGTTATGTTCCGAAAGGATTATTATGACGGATGGGTTAAAACCTATGATTATCAGCAATTTGAACAAAACCGTCTTTCTTATGTGGAAAAGTAAGGTGTAATCTGAAATATCCAAGGAGGTAGAGGGGATGGGGAGAAAAATAGCTGTATTAGTCCTATCATTTTTCGTTATCTATACTATTAATTTCTTTATCCCCAGGCTTATGCCGGGGGACCCCTTTTCCCACTCCTCATCGGTTTCCGGGGAGGAAATGGCAGGACTTTCGGAACAGGAATTAGCCCGGCTCAAGGCTTATTATGGCTTAGATAAGCCTATTGTTACTCAATTTATTTCAACCGTTAAGAATAACTTAAAAGGTGATTTTGGTCAAAGTATTCTTTATAAAAAAAGTGTAGCTGAGGTGATTCTTTCAAGGCTTCCCTGGACCCTGTACATAATGTCGGCCACTTTATTAATCAGCCTTTTTTTAGGAATTATCCTGGCTTTAGTTTGCCTGAAAAAATCCAGGCTGGACGGTTATGTCTACAGGGCCATGTCCTTAGTTTGTGAGATGCCCTCCTTTTTAATCGGCGTATTGCTCTTGTTTTTGGTTGCCGCCCAAGTGCCCTGGATACCGCTGGCCGGCAATTTAACGCCCTTTCGGCGATATAATTCGTTTTTTGAATTGGCGGGAGATGTCCTGGTCCATAGCTTTTTGCCTATTTTAGCTTTGGTAGTGGTAACAACGCCGGTTTTTTATTTTACCTCCCGGTCCAGTTTTAAAACTATTATGAATAAAGAGTATATTGTTCATGCCAATGCCAAAGGCCTCTCTGAAAAAACCATAAAATATAAATACATACTTCTGAACGCCGTTTTACCCATAATAGCCCGGTTCTTTTTAAGCGTGGGAAACTGTATCGGAGCCACACTGTTGATCGAAAATGTTTTTGCCTATCCCGGTTTGGGAAAAATCCTCCGGGATGCCGTATTGTACAGGGATTATATTTTGATTCAGGGAATATTTTTGCTGTCGACAACACTGGTCTTGGTGGCTTCTTTCATTTCCGATACGATAAACTATTTTCTGGAGCAGAGGATAGCCAATGATTAAGGAAATTAAGGTCTATTTGTTTATCTTATTGGCATTGGCCCTTATTTTTACCTATGGGTATTTGTTTTACCCCCATAGCCCGGTAAAACCGACAGGTTTATCTTTGGAAAGGCCTTCAGCCGTCCATGTTTTAGGGACCGACGACTTGGGTATGGATATTTTTGCCCAGATTTCCCGAGGTTTTTATATTAGCATGTTTATCGGTTTGTCTACCGCCGGACTGGCTTGTTCGGCGGGGGGTATCCTGGGCATTGCTTCCGGGTTTAGGGGGGGAAAAACCGATGGAGTTATCGGATTTTTTATTAACCTCTTTTTGTCTGTGCCTCAGCTTCCGATAATGATTGTCATCGGTGCTTTTTTCGGACAAAGCATTTGGAATGTAATAGTTATAATCTCCTTATTTTCCTGGGCGTCTATTGCCAAAATTGTCCGGGCCAAAACTTTGCAGATAAAAAGTAAAGATTATATTAAAATAGCCCAGAGTTATGGCGCTTCCTTTTTCTATATCCTAACGAACCATTTAATCAGGGAAATATCTCCCCTTCTCCTTGTAAACACCTTGGCCGTAATCGGTAAAGCCATTGTTCAGGAGGCTTCCTTAGCCTTTTTGGGACTCAGTGACCCCGTAAGTAAGACCTGGGGGTTAATGATTAATAAAGCCGTTAATTTTCCGGGGATTTATTTCACCCATTATTGGTTATGGTGGCTCCTGCCGCCGCTGGTTTGCCTTATGCTGACCACCTATTGCCTTAGAATGATATCCCGAGAAATCGAAAATACCATCACCAAATAAAGAGGTATCAATATGGAACCCTTAGTCCAAATTAAGCAATTGAGCGTTCAATACCCGGGAGGCTTTATCTTGCATCCGGTGGACCTGGCCATTAACCAAGGAGAAATTATCGCTGTTGTAGGGGAATCTGGC
>JAAXZE010000184.1 GCA_012720075.1 Clostridia bacterium | reverse complement strand
GGACAAAGAACCCTTTGTTAGTGCCTCCTATTATTCTGTAAATGGAAATGTTCCAGTTACATCCATTTTTTTACCCATATATAAGGACTCAGAATTAGTGGGAATTATGGGGGCGGATATTAAGTTAGATGCTCTTCAAGCAATGGTTGAAAAATTTAGTACAGGAAAAAACAGTTACGCATATATTATTGATGGTGAGGGGATTGTTATAGCCCATCCGGACAGACAGCAGGTATCAGAATTATATAATTATAAAACCTTAACAAAGACTCTTTTAATAAAGGATGAAAATGGAAACATCCAAAAAGATGACAATGGGAATCATTTAACAGAACTTAAAGAGATTGAAGTGCCAGAAAAACTTAAAGAAATTACTGAAAAAGCTCTAAATGGAGAAACAGGGATTGCTGAGTATGTAGATAGTGATGGAGAAACAGTAATCAGTGCTTACAGCACCATTGAGCTACCGGGGAATTCAGATAATTGGGCTGTTATCACGGTACAAAAAAAAGCAGAGGCCATGGCTATTTTGACGAAGGTACAAATAAGAAATCTATTTGTAGCATTTGCTTTGATTTTAGTGGTCATTTTAATTGCTTGTTGGATTGCTAATGGCATTACTCGACCAATTACAGATATTGTACAGTTAATGGAAAAGGCCGCTCAAGGAGATCTAACCGTTACCAGTAGCTATAAATCTAAAAATGAGATAGGCAGATTGAGTATAAGCTTTAGTCATATGATAGTTCATGTGAGAGATTTGATAAAGAAAATAGATGAATTAGGAAAGCATATGTTTGCATCATCGGAAATATTATTTACTACCACAGAAGAGACAACGGCTTCCATAGATAGTGTGAGTCAGGCGATCGCTGCAGTGGCTACTGGTGCAAATGAACAAGTAAAAGATATAGACGATGAAGCAAAAGAAATGTCTGTTCTTGCAGAGGAAATAGAAACGATTTCTTACCAGATCAGTCAAAGCAGAGAAAATTCAGAGCTTATACATGAAATGAATCTTAAAGGCTTAGAAGCTATGAATCTCTTAAAAGCTAAAAATAAGGAAAGCAATAAAGTTAGAAAACAAGTAAATACTATAGTGGAACAATTAAGCCAGAAGGCTAATGAAATCAATTCGATTGTAGAAACCATTATGGGGATATCAAAACAAACCAATCTTTTAGCACTCAATGCCGCTATTGAGGCATCCAGGGCAGGAGAAGCAGGAAAAGGTTTTGCTGTTGTGGCTGAAGAAGTACGAAAACTTTCTGAAGATGCAAGTAAAGCCGGTAATCATGTTAAAGAAATCATTTTAA
Source organism: Clostridia bacterium (assembly GCA_012720075.1). GTDB lineage: Bacteria > Bacillota > Peptococcia > Peptococcales > BICA1-8 > JAAXZE01. The sequence goes on along the minus strand of JAAXZE010000184.1, from coordinate 2,863 downwards.
ATATTCAGCAGGATGTAAAAGAAACTCAAGATGTAATGGGAACTTTTAAAACAGTTAATGACGAACAGAGTAAAGCAGTGATTCATTCCAAAAGATTGTTTACTGAAATATCGGAAGGCATTCAAGAGATTGTAAAAAGAATCAATGATATTACAGAGAGCCTTCAAAATGTCAAACACGGAAAAGAAAAAGTTTTATTGGCGATACAAGATATCTCGGCTGTGTCAGAGGAGACAGCAGCGAGTGCGGAGGAGGTTTCAGCATCCATGGAACAGCAAATTGCAGCAACAGAGCAAGTAGGATCTTTAGCGGATGAATTACACGAAATGGCTAACCAGCTTTCAATGGCCATTCACAGATTTAAATTTTAGAGTTTCATGACAGTGGCAGTTCTTTTATATTTTGCAAATAAAAAGCTAAGGGGTTTTATAGGTCCTTAGCTTTTTTTAATAACACTAACCATTGTGTTGCAGGGATTGGATGGATTGAGGTTGGGATTTGTCAAATGTGGATGAGGGGATAAAATAAAAATTTTATTTAACTGATTGCGAAAATCAAGTATAATATATAATTAATATTTATACAGGAGGGATTTTATTTATGCAACAACAGAGGGAAAAGTTTTCATCACGGTTGGGATTTATCTTGATTTCTGCCGGCTGTGCAATTGGTTTGGGTAATGTATGGCGATTTCCATATATTACGGGACTATACGGGGGAGGTATTTTTGTACTGATATATTTCTTATTCCTTCTAATTTTTGGTTTGCCAATTATGGTTATGGAATTCTCCGTAGGTCGCGCCAGTCAAAAAAGTGTTGCTACATCTTTTGACGTTCTGGAACCTAAAGGAACTAAATGGCATACCTTTAAATGGTTTGGTATGGCAGGGAACTATTTATTAATGATGTTTTATACAACAATTTCTGGCTGGATGATGGCGTATCTTTTCTTTATGGTTAGGGGAGATTTTGTTGGACGTACCCCTGCAGAAGTAGAATCAATCTTTGGTGCCCTTGTTGCAAGTGCAGGAGGCAGTGTATTTTGGATGATTGTTACCTGTATTTTAGGTTTTGGAGTGTGTTCTTTAGGTCTGCAAAATGGGGTTGAAAAAGTAACCAAAACGATGATGTCAGCTCTTTTTGTGATTATGCTTACTCTGGTTGTTCGATCAATTACATTGCCTAATGCAGCAGAAGGACTTGCTTTTTACCTTTTACCTAATGTGGACAGTATTAAAGAACATGGCCTTTGGACCATTATATATGCAGCGATGGGACAGGCATTTTTCACCTTGAGTATCGGGATGGGTAGCATGGCGATTTTTGGAAGTTATGTTTCTAAAGATAGAACTTTACTGGGAGAGGGCTTAAATATTACAATCCTTGATACTTCTGTGGCGATTATGGCAGGACTTATTATTTTCCCTGCATGTTTCTCTTTTGGAGTAAACCCAGGTAGTGGCCCAGGGCTAGTTTTTGTTACTCTTCCAAATATCTTTAATTCAATGCCCCTTGGACGATTATGGGGAATAGCATTTTTTGTTTTCATGGTTTTTGCGGCTTTATCCACAGTTATTGCAGTATTTGAAAATATTATTTCCTTTGGTATTGACCTTTTTGGCTGGTCGAGGAAAAAATCTGTTATTATCAATCTTATTGCCATTATCATTTTAGCACTGCCTGCAGCCTTGGGATTTAATGTGTGGAGTGGTTTTGCTCCTTTAGGAGAAGGCAGTACCATATTGGATTTAGAAGACTTTATCGTAAGTAACAATATTCTTCCTTTAGGTTCTTTGGTGTATGTTCTTTTTTGTGTAACCCGTTATGGCTGGGGCTGGGATAACTTTATAAAAGAAGCCAATACGGGAAAAGGACTTAAATTCCCAGAACAATTAAGATTTTATTTGACCTTTATTTTACCGATTATACTATTAACTGTTTTTGTATTCGGATATATTGATAAATTCTAAATAGCAGCAGAGTATAAGTTTTACAGCATATTGAACTCTGCTGTATTTTTTTGTTTTAAAATTGGAACTTTATAGAGTAGAAGAGGTTTATGAAGGGCCATATTTTAAATTTGTATTTGATTTTAAGGACAAAATTAAGAGAATATAGTAGAATATAGTTAAAAATTTATGCATAGGGGGAAAATATGGAAAAGGGATTTTATTATGAAACACAAATTGGAACAATAGGCATTGTAGAAGACGGAGAGGCCATCACTTATGTATGTTTTGGAGAGGAAATTCCTAAAAACATAGAAATTTCAGAAACACCTCTGCTAAAAAAGGCAAATGAACAGTTACAAGAGTATTTAGACGGGAAAAGAAAAGTTTTCGATTTACCCCTCAAGCCAAAAGGAACGGCATTTCAGCAAAAAGTCTGGAAAGCCCTTAGGGAAATTCCTTATGGAACAACTTGTAGCTATAAAGATATAGCAGAAAAAACAGGGAATCCCAAAGCTTGTCGCGCAGTAGGTATGGCAAATAACAGGAATCCTATTTCTATCTTTATTCCCTGTCATCGGGTAATCGGAGCCAATGGGAAACTGGTTGGTTATGGGGGAGGATTGGATATTAAAGAAAAGCTTTTATCAATAGAAAAATATCATTCTTAAAAATTTTTATTGTATAAATTTATGAGATAGAAAAGTTATAAAAAATATTGCAAAGCAAAAATAATTTTTATGGTTATATACAATTACACACAATCGTAATATAATAAGAAATATTTTAGTAGGATCTATGAGCTAGAATCAAAAGCGTTTAAAACATCGAGGGGGAGATTTATGAAGGAAAAACTAAATTTTCATCAAAGTGTATTGATAGGTTCGTTGTTGTTTGGACTGTTTTTTGGGGC
>JAAXZE010000183.1 GCA_012720075.1 Clostridia bacterium | reverse complement strand
GGAGTTTTGATAATTCCCGAAGCCACCGAGTTCATTCCTTATAATTGTTTGAGCTAGCTTTTCGTTGATAATAAATATGATTTGCCATAGCTGAGCAGGGTTTCCCCCTGCTTTTCTTTAGGCATCTTAATAGAAACCTGTTAGAATAAATAGCAAACAAAAAACAGTTTTTTTCTGATTTTCATGCAGTTATTCACTAAAAACCTAAATTCTCGCCCACAAGTATAACTTTTATTCGGCCTTTAAACATAGACTTTTGGGTGATTACAAGCTGGCTGCATCCGCCTTCTGCTGCTTGAGAAAGCACTTCATACGAAGGGAAATCCTGTTTATATGCCAACACTGCCATTTTGGCAGCATAGTCTTTTACCCGGAGGATGGCCGCATCCAGATTAGGCGCTAATTTGTTTAACCCTGCGACTATTATGACGGTTTTGGGGCCAAAGCAAAGTGCAGCTACCCTGTTGCCGATGCCGTCCATATTTACCAGCTCGCCTGTAACTGCAATAGAGTTAGAACTCATTAAAAAAACATCTGCCGATAACGCTTGGCGGGCCGCCTTTTCTTTTTCTATGGCTCCTTGGGGTTCGGCAGGGTCTATGAAATTGTAACCACCGTTTTTTAAAGCGGCTTTCAACCCAATTTCCTGAAGGGTTAAAGAACCACCCCAGGAAACCAGGCTGTCTTTAGGTATCATCTCCAGAACCTTTTTCAAGGCTTCTTCTTTGGTTTTACAGTAAAATCCTTCTATATTGCGCTTTTCAAAATTTTCGATTACCTTTTGTGCCAGCAAGGCATAATAGCATTCTTTGGGTTTTAGAGTATCCATATCTAGTACCTCCTGCTTAGTTAATATAAATATCAATATATTAACCACAGGAGACGGAAATTAACATCCTATTTTTACTTTTTTTTACATGTTATAATTAAATTAGAAGATGTTAACCATTTGCATTTAACTTTTTCCACTTCCTTATTTTACTGCGGAAAGATTTAAAGGGAGCAACGGTGTTTATATGTACCCATTTCCAGACCGGCCAATTGGATGGTGTGGAAGACGCCCATTTACGGCTACCCGGAGTAAAAACTTCTTCTTCCGTAAACCCGTCAAGCCATTGAACAAAAGCTAGGACCTTTTCTTTGAATAGATTTTGTAATTCAACCAGAGAGTACGACGAAAATTTATTATAAAAACTCCGGTACAGACCGCCCAAGTTGTTCCATTTATAGCCCTCAGCCGGGGTAACGACCTCTTTTCCTTCCGCTTCTGCCTTGTCCCATCCCATAATCAAATCAAGCCATCCCAACTGATAAGCTATCATCTGGGCCGGTGTTCTGTCTACACCGTCAATAAGCTTGTCCTTGTCATCTTCTTCAACATCTAAAAACTCATTGATAAAAAGATGGGCCGTTTTTTCAATCTCCGTAATAAGAGCTTTTTTGCTTTCGTATTCCTGCATAACATTCCCTCCTTTCCTTTGGCTTTTTTGGGCTTAATAATTCGGGTCTTGATTTGACTGATATCAAATTCATCATATACACGGTACATCTCCTTCCCTATAATATACAATTTTGAATAATAATTCGGCTTTCCTTCATATATTCCTCCCATCATCACTTATATCCGTTCTTATCAAATCTGTCCATTTAGTTGTAAATTCCCCTCACAACCGGTTCAAGTCCCTTCTTTGGGCAATCCCAAGCCAATATTAGAATAAACAATTTCATACTCTATTTCATTTGTAATATTAATGTGCTAAAATTCAATTAGTATAGTCATGAACCGGGATAGGGTAGCTAGGGTTCCGCCTTAATATACTTAAGGGTCTGTGACCGAGGGCTACAGATCCTGCTCCGGCAGGAGGCACCTATTGGCATAAAAGGCCCGAGGGGGAAGGTTCAGCGTGTTTGGCATGCGCTGAAAACTTTCCTTCGGGCCATTTATTTTATAGGAGGAATAGAACATGACCGAAGCCAAAGAAATCCGTCCTGGAGTAGCTGTAATCATTTTTAATAAAAAAGGTGAAGTGTTATTACAGAAAAGGGCTGATTTTAACCTTTGGGGAATACCTTCCGGACATGTGGAACCGGGAGAAACGGTTACAGACGCCGCCGTTAGAGAAGTCCTGGAAGAAACCGGCCTTCTGGTGAAAATAGTCAGGCTGATTGGAATTTACTCAGATCCCAGATTTCAAATATTACATTATCCCGATGGCCGTATTACCCATTTCGTAACCTGTTGTTTTCAAGCTGAGGTAATAGGCGGCGAACTTAAAGCGGCTTCACCGGAAACACTTGAATTAGCTTATTTCCCTATTGACGGTTTACCGGAAAACATCTTAAAAATGCACCCTTTATGGTTGACAGATGCCCTTAACCCAATGCAGCAGCCTTTTATCCGCTAAATCCATTTGACAAGAAAGAACCGGGCATGGTTTGAAAAGAGCCTGCTTTCAAGCACGCGGCATTTTTTGAGCTATTTTACTTCTTTTTTACCGGAAAACAAACCTCCGTCACAAGCTCATCAGGGCTTTGGGCTTGCGAACAACTATCTGCACAACTCCGCCAAATTTTTTACAGTATTGGAATTTCTGATAGTAATTTTATTGTAAACAGGCTTCCCAACGATTTTAGACAAACTTGTCCTGGAAAATGTTTTTAAAGGAGCAGACCAGAATATTGTTTTACCAAAACTGCTGACTTTTTCATATTCCGGCTTAATTCTTCCCACTTCCCTAAATACTTCATCCACAGTAGTCGGTGGTATAACAAATATAGCATTATGTTTGGATTCTTTATCAACACCCCACCATTCCGGAGCATTATTTACTATCTCAATCAATTCTTCGGAAGATATGACCAGCAAAGAAATGTCCAGTTTAAACTTTTCTAAAATTAGAGCTTCGCATTTTGTTCTTATAAACTCGATGTCAGGATTATCGCTGGAAAAAATAATGTTGCCGCTGTTAATATAGGTAACTACATCCTGAAAACCGTTTTCCTCCAGTAACTCCCTTAATTCCTTCATTGAAACTTTGTTTTTCCCGCCAACGTTAATACCCCGCAGTAAGGCAATATATTTTTTCATGGACTCAACCTCCTTTTTTACAATTCATTTATTCATTTACAACAACGCTTTTCTGTAAATTATTCCCATTAATAGATTTGCGCTCACTTGGCAAAATTTAGTACTAAATTAAATAGCCGCCATTCTGTTTTTACAGTTTGGCGGAAAATTTTCAGTCCTAATAGTACAATAATAAGTGGCTGCCTATCTTTTCTAGCCGCCGACTTCTTTTTCTATCAGGTTCCTGCTTTTATTTTTAGCTTTATACAATAACCGGTCAGCCTTATTTAAAAGACCGGTCAGCTCGTCACTTCCCACTTCTATGACTCCACCGCTAATGGTTACCACCAGATCATTTTCCCATTCCAGCTCTAAAATCCTTTGGCGTATCAGTTCTATCATGGCATATCCTTTTTCTCGGCTGGTATTAGGCAGAATAATTAAAAACTCATCCCCCCCATAACGCCCTACTATATCGGTTTGCCTCAGATTATTTATGATGGTCCTGGCTACCCTCTCTACAACATAATCCCCGTACAAGTGTCCATATGTATCATTAATGTTTTTAAAATTATCAATATCAATCAGGGCTAACGTCAGTTTGTTATGCTTTTTGCGGGACTCCTCAATTTCTTCTTCCAAACAAGTGGTAATAAACCTTTTATTAAAAGTTCCGGTTAAATAATCGGTTATGGAAAGCTTTTGCAGTTTTTGTTTTTCTTCATACAGCAACTGATTTAGTTTTTCCGCTTTTTCTTTTGCCTCAATTAACTCAGTATTGCTTTTTTCCAGCATCCTGTTTTTGGCTTCTATTTCTTTGTTCTTTTCCTCAAGCTCGGCCAAGTATTGTTTCGATTTTTGTAGTTCACTCAAATAACTGTCGATAAGAAAGGCAATTAAAACTACTATGGACAACAGACAGATAAAAAAGCCTAAAAACAAATCCATATATCTAATAAATTGGGAATCATAACCTACTACTAACTCCGGTCTCCGATACTCAATAAATATTAGAACACTACTGACTAAAACAAAAAGGGAAAAGATTATTTTTCTAGGCCATCCGACCAGCAATAAGGCAATTATCCCGGCATTAATAATCATAAAATAGGGAACGCTGCCATAACTCCCCCCGTTTGCAAACCACATGGCCGGGAAAATAATAAAACATGATAAAATGACAGCAATAAATGACACCATTTTATAATTCTTGCTGTTTCTGAAGACTATATATAATCCTATGGCAGCAACACCACAGAAAAAGGTTATTAATATCACTCTTGTTCCCAAATCTATAATGTAATTGACCAAACTGGAATAGAATGACAAAAAAATACTTACCAGAAAAACTGCATTAAATATCCGGTATCTTAAAGAAGTGTCTTTTTCATTTTTCATGTAAAATCCTCCAAAAGAGCTAATACTAACTGCCGCCCATCAGTGCAAGCTTTAATTATATAGCTTATCCATACTTGTTCCGGAAAAGATGAAGCTCAAAAACTGTTCCCTCGTTTCCCTAAAACGCTTTAGATATTCAATTAGAGAAATATGGAAAAATTCCTGCTGCCTGGGTTTATCTCCGAAAAATTAATTCTTCACTTCCCAACGGCATGGATGCTGGCCCCGCCTTTTACAAATTTCGTCATAATTCTGGAAACTATTGAATTTATTTGAAAGATTATGTACTATTTATATAATCAAAATAATATAAGGGAGTGTTAATATGTCCGTAGAATGGACTCCTAACCTGTCGGTCGGTGTTGAATCCATTGATGACCAGCACAAAATATGGTTTCAAAAAGCTAACGAACTGTTTGAAGCCGGAAGAGAACGGAAAGCAAAAGATTATATCAGTAAAATGCTGGATTTTTTAGATGAATATACAAAGCAACACTTTAGTGACGAAGAAGCTTATATGGAAAAAATCGGCTACCCCGGGATTGATGCGCAAAAGAAAGCCCATGCCAGCTTTATTAATGAACTTGCCAAATTGAAAAGCGATTATGAAAAAAGCGGCAGTAATATTCTGGTTATATTAAATGCCAATAAAATGGTTATAAACTGGCTTACCAACCATATTAAAACCATGGACAAGGCTATAGGCGATTATGTGAAAACTCTTTAGATTACAACATTCCTCTTACCATGAAAAAACCTCCGGTTAAGAAGATTTTTCTTCTTAACCGGAGGTTGTCTTTCATATTCCATTAAAAAAATTATTCTACAATCTTCTCCTTCATCTTTTCCAAAAGCTTTAATACTCCGGCTTCCACCTTATTAAGGTCTTCTTCCTTTGGCGCCCCTTCAAACTCTACGGATTCAACGAAATCCCAATTCATCCTGTTTCTTTCCATAATTTCGTGCAGCTCTTTCTCCGCACCGCCGGACCATCCAAAGGACCCTAACCTAAATGCCGCCTTGCCTGTAATTTTTTTCCTGCCAAGCTCATTTAAAGCGGCCGCAACCGGCGGAAAAAGCTTGTACTCATATGTAGGCGCCGCGATAATTATACCCGCTGATTTAAAAACCGAAGCCACCATTGTACTTTCACTTTCCAGTGGCATTTCCAGCTTGTTGTACTTGACGCCTTCCCTTTGTAGGATCTTTTCAACGCAATCAACGGCTTTTGCAGTCATTCCATACATGGAGCCCCATAATATGGTAACTTCATTCTTGCCTGCCCCATCTGCATATTGAGAAAATCTGACATAATCATCTATGATTTTCTGAGGATTTTTCCTGTAAACCGGACCATGACCAGGAGCTATAATATTTATTTCCATCGTTTTTGCTTTCTCAACCGCCTTTTTCAAACTAGGCGTAAAAGTTGCCATAACATTGGAAAAATACCTTATTCCTTCAACTTCAAAAAAGTCTATTTCTTCAGGTGTAAGCTCATCATCAAAGCAGTGCTCTCCCATCCTGCCAAAGGCCCCAAACATATCACACGAAAAGAGAGTTTTTGTGCCTTTTTCATAGGTGTACATGGTGTCCGGCCAGTGAACGTTTGGTACCGGGTGAAAACTTAATATTTTACCCTTTCCAAGATCTAAAGTGTCTCCTTCCTTCACAATCTTTATTTTGTCTTCACCATAAAAGGAGGCTAGTATCCTGGCAGCCTTATCTGTGCACACTATTTTAAAATCATCCTTAATTTTTCGGAAATTTGAAATCCAGCCGGAATGGTCTGGTTCCATATGATTTACAATCAAATAATCGATATTTTGAGGTTCAACACCTATTTCTTCTAAGTTTCGGTAAAGGGTTTCCGGTACTCCGTCCCAACCAATAACACCATCAATTATTGCCGTCTTTTCTCCCTGAACTATATAGGAGTTAAGGGTCACTCCATTGGCAATCTTCCAAATTCCTTCAAATAATATATCCTTTACATTCATAGTAAGCATATGTATTCCGTCTGCAATTTTCAACTTCTTCATACTCAGCCCTCCTTAAACTTGTTGTTTTTGCTGTTTTTAGCCGCCGACTTCTTTTTCTATCAGGTTTTTGCTTTTATTTTTAGCTTTATACAACAACCGGTCAGCCTTATTTAAAAGACCGGTCAACTCGTCACTTCCCACTTCTATAACCCCACCGCTAATGGTTACTACCAGATCATTTTCCCATTCCAGCTCTAAAATCTTTTGGCGTATCCGTTCTAACATAACATACCCTTCTTCCCGGCTGGTGTTACGCATTATAATTAAAAACTCATCGCCCCCATAACGCCCTAATACATCAGTTTGCCTCAGGTTATTTATAATGGTCCTGGCAACCCTCTCTACTACATAATCTCCATATAAGTGTCCGTATGTATCATTTATGTTTTTAAAATTATCGATATCAATCATAGCTACGGTCAGCTTGGTCTGTTTGTTGCGGGAGGCCTCAATCTCTTCTTCTAAACATGCGGTAATAAATCTTTTATTAAAAGCCCCTGTCAAATAATCGGTTATTGAAAGCTTTTGCAATTTTTGTTTTTCTTCATACAGCAACTGATTTAGTTTTTCCGCTTTTTCTTTTGCCTCTATTAATTCAGCATTGCTTTTTTCCAGCATCCTGTTTTTGGCTTCTATTTCTTTATTCTTTTCCTCCAGGGCGGCCAGATATTGCTCGGATTTTCGCAGTTCTCCCATATAACTATCTGTAAGGGCGGCAATTAAAACTACCAGGGAAAACATGCAGACAAAAAAGCCAAACGACAAATCTATATATCTAATTAATCCGGAGTCATATCCTGCTATCAATTCCGGACGTTGAAACTCAATAACAAGAAGAAAACCGATTACTAAAGCAAATAAAAAAGAGATTATTTTCCTTGGCGACCCAACCAGCAATAAGACTATTATCCCGGCATTTACCAGCATGTAATATGGGATGCTGCCATAAGTTCCCCCGTTAGCCAGCCACATGGTTGGGAAAAAAACAAAGCTTAACATGATAACAACTATCAATGACACAAGATTATAATTGCCGGTAATTTTGAAGATTATGTATAATCCTACGGTAATAACGCCGCAAATAAAGGTTATTAATACAACTGCCGTTCCCAAACCCAAAAGATAATTCATTAAGCTGGAGGAAAATGACATAAACATACCTACCAGAAAAACTACATTAAATATCCGATGTCTTATAGAAGCGTTTCTTTCATTCTTCATTTGTAATCCTCCAAGGGTTGGTCAGTGCCGGCATTGACTTTACAATCATGAAGCACAAATCACTTCATCTCAATAATTAAATTAGATGAAACCTAAAAAATTCCTGCTTTTGGCTCTAATTACATTTTCCTGCTATTGCGCGGAGAATAAATTCTCCTTTGCCGGATCGGCATGTGTCTTATAGAAATATCACCTTTATTCTCCATTTGAAATCCCCCAGTTGCTGACCGGTGCCCGCATTTGACCGGGCAATTTTTTGCATCAACATTACTTAACTTTGCCAGCTGCCTTAACGGCAGGCATGCAGCCAACAAACAGGCCAAACTTGATTTGATTTGCCAAAGCAGCTTCTCCAAAAACGGTAAAAAATATCCTGCCACAGATCCGATAATACCGGCAATTATACCGGCGTTTGCGTTTAACCATATCCATACTATAAAACTCTTTAATTAAACCTCCGCATCCTGATTTATTTAAAGCCTTGTTTTTTCCGGAAACCAGTGCCTTGTACTATTGGCTATCTTTACCAGTATCAACATTACAGGCACTTCTGTAAGAACCCCTACAATGGTAGCAAGTGCGGCCGGGCTTTCTGTACCAAACAATGCAATGGCAACGGCAACTGCCAGTTCAAAAAAGTTAGAGGCACCTATCATACTGGCAGGAGCTGCTATTTCATGGGGAAGCTTAATAGCTTTGCTGGCCAAATAAGCAACGAAAAAAATAAAGAAAGTCTGAATAGTTAATGGAACAGCAATTAAAACAATATGCAGAGGATTATTAAGAATTACATCTCCCTGGAAGGAAAAAATTATTATTAATGTTAACAATAAACCTATTATTGTGACATTTCCAAATTTGGGGACAAAGCTATTTTCAAAATAATCCAGTCCGTGTCTTTTTATAACATGATTACGGGTAATGGCCCCACCGGCCAGTGGAATGACAACAAACAATACTACGGACAAAATAAGAGTATCCCATGGTATGGTCACGCCGCCTACGCCCAGCAGAAATGCGACTATCGGCGTGAAAGCTATGAGAATTATAAGATCATTTGTAGCTACTTGCACGACAGTATACGCCGGGTTGCCTTTGGTCAAATAACTCCAGACAAATACCATTGCTGTACATGGTGCTGCTCCAAGAAGTATTGCTCCCGCAAGATAGTCTTGGGCCAATTCTTGCGGAATTAAAGATTTAAAAATTACAAAGAAAAACAGCCATGCTATGCCGAACATGGTGAAAGGCTTTATCAGCCAGTTGGTTATCCAGGTAACAAATAAGCCCTTGGGATTTTTACCTACATTTTTGATGCTGGCAAAATCCACTTTCATCATCATGGGGTAAATCATCAGCCATATCAAAACGGTGATTGGAATAGAAACCTGGGCATATTCAAATTTTCCCAAAAAATCAGGAACAGCGGGCAAGTATTTCCCGATAAGTACGCCAACAATCATACACAGGACGACCCACAGTGTCAGATACTTTTCAAAAAAGCCAATACCGGCATTTTTCTCTTTATTCATAATGCAACACACTCCTTTTCAACAACATCCCTCACTGCTTGAACAATCACAGCTGGGCTCGCTCCCGGTAAGCCAACCCTTAATCACCGCTTGGGCACATCCCACTCCGGAGTTAACAGTGATGGCTTGGGCAGGACAATTTTTCGCGCAAGCGCCACACTCCATACAGCAGTCTTTATCTTCAATCTTTGCTTTCCTTTCATTTACGCTGAAAACTCCATGGGGACAAACTTCTGCACATCTTCCGCAGCCGTTACATTTTTCTGCCGATAGACGAAGGGTGGCGACATTTTTCAAATATCTAAGTTTCATGGCATCCTCCTCTATTCCTAAAGACTCTCAATCAATACCAATACAATCCCCGCTACGGTTGAAAGAGCAATGAGGGGTACAGCTATTTTCATTTCCTTGATAACGCCGGAAAAGGATGTATATGTTGACGAGCCTGTGAAATTCATGGCCAAATAAGCGGACAATGACGGCAAAACCAACAAATACCCTATGGCTAGAAGTAAGAATCCGGGAGCAAACCAGCCGTTATACCAAATAAATCCCAACGTCCATAACAGCCCCAGCAGCCACCCCTTCCATGCAAAAGCCCTGCCGGGAATGGCAGGAAGAAGTAAAGGCGTTATAACAGTTCCCGTTAACACAGCGCCCATATAGGCGATGAAATCGGGAAGTCCGAAAGGTCTTGCCGCCAATAGGTTAATGAGAAACAATACGCCAAAAACCTTCAAAGAAATCTTTGCGGCAGCCACCAGTTCCACCGGGGTAAGAACCAATCTATTCCACGCCGTAAATTTCACGGTACGCATTTCTTTCGTGGCATTGCAGTTTGAATCGAGAAAGGCCTTAATGTCCTTCGCCCTTACAGGTCCGTAGATCACAGAAAACCCTGTTCCTTGGGTCACCTTATGGGCGCTCACACCGGGTGCGCCCAACTGTGGCAGCACCAATTTCCTGTGTGACACAATCTCGGAAAGCCCGGTTTTGGAAATACGGTCCACCAGTTCATCGGTTCCGAAGGTACCTTTACCGGCGGCACACCAGACATTGATGCCCTTTGTATCAAGGATCAAAATCCAGCAATCCAGGCCGGACAACTCTTTTCTCAAGACATCAAATGTCAGCTTGTAGTTGGCGCTGACCAGCACAGGAGATGTATGATCAGGTTTACCAACAGCATAAAGCCCCGGACTGATCTTGTAATTCATCATGCCCATACCCCAGCGCACCTTCCACGCTCCGAGCACGTCTTTGAAGTGAAGCTTCGTTGAAACCACAGGCACTTTACCTTTAGGAGTATGGATTTCACCCGTCACCCATTCATCATTTTTATTAAAAGGCGTGATGGTTTCCGTGCTGCAACAACTCTCGGCCGAGCAGCAGCAAGACTTTTCGTTACTCATCCTCATCACATCCTTTACAACAGCCCGCATCGTTTATGCAGATGCAATTTTCTTTATCGGAGGTAATGTCGCAGAGAAATTGCCTTATCCTGCTGACAGTATCTGAGTCCAATGAGTAATACGTCCATTTACCTTGTTCTCTAGCCTTAACCAGCCCGCATTCACACAAAATCTTCATGTGGTGAGACAGTGTGGATTGAGACATCTCGAATTTCTCTAAAATCTTACAAGCGCAAAGTTCCCCACAGGAGAGCATATCCACAATCATGGCTCTTTTAGGATCCCCCAGCGCCTTGAATACCCTGGAATATTCCAAATAACCTTCCATATCGGCACCTCAAATCTATAGTTATCGATATGAATATTATATACGTCAAATCGAAGAATGTGAATATGAAAACAGGAAAAAACTGTGATTAAAAGCAGGGAAAATTACCACATTTCATTAAAACGAAACGCTCAAAAAAATAAGGGCTGAAAAACGCACTTTTTCAGCCCATTTTTTGTTCCAAAGCCACTAAATATAGTGTTGCACAACCGCCTCTTTAACACAATTCCATTAGCCTCCAATGATCTTCACATAAAATTCCCTGTTTCTCGGTCCGTCAAATTCGCAAAAGTAGATCCCCTGCCAGGTGCCCAGGAGAAGTTTTCCGTCCTGAATTATCACCGTACAGGAAGAGCCCATGAGCGAAGCTTTTATATGAGCGTGGGAATTACCTTCAAAATGCAGGTACTCTCCATGTTGGGGATATGTTTTGTCCAGTGCGGAAATCATGTCCCGTACAACATCGGGGTCGGCATTTTCGTTTACGGTAATCCCGGCAGTTGTATGAGGCACAAATATGACTGCGATACCGTCTTGAACATTGCTTTTTTTGACCTCATCGGCAACCAAATTGGTTATGTTTATAAACTGCTGTGATTTTGTGGTTTGTATTTTATGGCGCATAGTGCGGTCCTCCTTTTTCTAAATACTTATCAATCTGTATTATCTACACAGTTCCGCCAAATTTTTGACAGTATAGTAGTTTCTGATAGTAATATAATTAATCCCGTTTTTATTATAGCTGATATAAAAATGCCCCCTTGGCCCAAGCATCCACTACTTTACATATAAACTGCGCTGCATTCTCAATTAATTTTGCATCAATCAGGTCTATTGAATCTTTTGGGCAATGGGTATAGGCTAAACATCCTTCAAATAAATCTGATGCAGAAATAACAACACATTTTGTTCCGCCGAAGGCAAAAATGGCATGATCTCCGGCGTACCAAGGCTGACCGCTGACGATGTTAGTACAACTGCTCATTATGTCATCTAGTTCCAGTTGCTCTTGTTCATTAAAATTAAAAGATGCAACCGCCACTTTGGATCCAACATGGGCTACTGTGTCGATATTTATCAACAGTGATACTTGTTTATCACTTTTCTCAAGTTCTTCCAAATAGATAAGTTCCCCTTGCGGGTCATAGTATTCTTCAGAATTAAAAGGAACAATATCAATATTATACCTGTCGCTTTCAATGCCCTTGGCAGCATATAGCATTGTTGCAACTCCGGAGGCGTTATCAAGGGCACCATCGGTATTGTACTTGCTGTCCATGTGAGCACAGATCACAATGGTACCTTTAGGATTGGCCGCCTTTTTTGATGCAATCAGCTGATAGGCTGTTGCAATATTCTTTTTCGAAACAACAGAGAGTTCCATTTCTTTTTCTAATACTTTATCTTCTATTTCTGAAAAAATCTCTTTATCAAGGCAAGCTACAGGAATATGAAAATTCCCGTCTTCCATTAAATGAAACGGCTTAAGGCCGTTCATAGACGTTTCGCCGGTAATGGCTATAATGGCACTGGGTTTTTTTGCTTCCAGCAAATCAATAATTGCTTTATGTTCATCGGGATAATAAAATGGATAATCCTTGGGTTGTAATGGCTCTTCTGCCAAATCCCCGGTCAAAAATAGTATTCGGCCTTCGCATTCTACTCTTTCAAGTTCTCCCAGATTTCTTACGACAATAGCTCTTCTTGTTCCGGCGAAGGATTCTGAAAAAGGGCATACCTGTAAGGTTAATTTGTTTCCGTCAATGACTAAAAATGATTCTTTTGTTTCCCACACTTTACAATTAAAGGGTATCTTCCTCGTTTCATATCCTAATCTTTCCAGGTATGAGCCAATATAGTCCGTAATCTCCTGATTTTGAACAGTTCCCACCGGCCTTGGTTTTGCGATTTTTGCTAATAATCCCGTTTCTATTTCTTTATTTCTTTTTTCTCTCATCTTTATGCACTTCCTTTGCTAACCCTTTGGTATTTCTTTAGCTTGTCCTGCCGAAAGCCTTCCTCCCGTAGTTTTTAATAAAGCTTTTTGGGTATATATTTTAAAAATGCTTCCGTAAGAAATTTTATAAATTTAGATTGTTATTTCACTGCCGGTAGAAAGATAATTTATGTTATTTCCCATGGCAGCTTTAAGCCTGTTATAAGGTTCAATTCCGGTACAATGGCAAGTATAAAATACTGCATTGGTCTCCATCAAGTATTTGCTTATTTTATCAATAGTCTCAGGTTCCTCACTGCTAACCGGCGAACGGCCGGAAAGATGAAATCCACCTACCACATAGTCAGGCATGTGTCCTTTTAAATCATGGTAGTGTTCAATAATATTTACAATGCCGTTGTGGGCGCACCCTGTTACTAAAAGGGTCTTTCCCCCCTCTTCTATTACGAGGTTTTGTTCATGTAGAAAGACATCCTTTACTGTTTGTCCGTTTTGAACCATAAACAGTCTGTTATTTGAAAATGGAAGAGGTCCCTTTCGAGTAATATTAGAGAACAATTCAATTCCCTTGTTGATAACGAAGAGGTCTGATGTAAGTACAATTCTCCTGTTATGTTTCAAATCTTCATCCAGACCAATATACTCCAGTTCATCATTGGAACGTAAAGCATAATATTTCTCAAAAGCAAGACGCTGTAAGAATACCTCGGCTTTTGTGTTTTCCCGCAAAAAAACTCTCAGCCCGCCGCCATGGTCATAATGACCATGGGAAATAACGAGATAATCAACATCAGAAATATCCACATTCAGCTTTTCTGCATTTTCAAGAAACAACCGGCTTGCACCGACATCAAAAAGAATCTTGTGATTACTTGTTTCTATATAAAGGCTAAGGCCATGCTCACTTCCTAAGTCTTTTGAAATTGATGTGTTTTCCGCTAATACTTTGATAATCATGGCTTATACCTACCACCTTCATTAATAATCTTCCATTGTCTTATTGCATACTGATTTCACCGCTATACCTGATGCACAGTTTGTATCTTAGGGGAGAAAATCGTCATAAGCGTATCATTGTCCAGATTTTAGTTGACTATTGGAAAGTGTAGTTGCATGATATATATAAATGTTGGAATTGCTGTTTAACTTACTTAAAAAAACTAATCCTCCATGGAAAAGAGGTGTGTTTATGTTCAAAGAATTTAAAGAATTTGCCTTTAAAGGAAATGTTATTGATCTGGCTGTTGGTGTTATTATTGGTGGTGCCTTTGGAAAAATTGTTACTTCTTTGGTTAATGACATACTTATGCCCATATTGGGTATTTTGCTTGGCGGTATTAACTTCAAAGACTTAAAGTATGTAATAGTGCCTGCCGGCGAAGATGCTGCGGAATCAGCTATTTTATATGGTTCTTTTATACAATCAATTGTCGATTTTATAATTATTGCCGCATCCATCTTTCTTTTTATTAAGCTGTTTTCTTCCATGAAAAAGAAAGAAACCGCTGCTCCCCCTGCACCTCCAGAACCGTCACAGGAAGTACTTTTGCTTGAGGAAATTAGAGATCTATTGAAATCAAAATAATTTCCCCTTTCTCTTTATAACTTATCCTGTCAAGAAAAATGCCTAATAAATTGATTAAGTTTTAACCTAATTTTCCAAATCTCAAAGGACACACAACCCGGCATTTGTTGCAATCAACGGTATCAAAGCCTCTGGCCGTTTTCCCATAAGTATTGGTGCGACACAGCTTTTGATTGACTCTCCTGTCTGCAATGGCCTGAACAGGACAACTATCAACACATCTGCTGCATCCGTCGATGCACAAATCCGGTTGTAAAGCATCGGATTCTAATTCCAGGTCAGTAAGGACAGCTCCTATTGTAAGACGATTTCCGTATTCCGGATTGATGAGCAATGAGCTTTTTCCGATGGAGCCAAGGCCGCATAGAACAGCTGCATGTTTCATTGAAATCAGCCCCTTTGCAGTCATGGTTTCCGCTTCCCAATACTCATTAGGCCCGTCGCAGGGAACCGGAACCGCAAGGCAATCATATCTCTCTTCTAATTTCTTTGCAAACTTTTGTTCAATTTCATCAAGAGTAGTGCATATTTGGCTGTTAAAATGACTATTCGCTATAAACACTGCCGTTTCGCAAAGGCCAGCCCTCTTTTTTGGATTCCTCAACAACTTCCTCCACAATTTTTTCCGTTTCTTTCTTAAAATCCAGGATCTTTTTCTCAAACCCCTGATTGAGCCGGTCCATTACCTCAGAATTTTTCATGCCTTCAATGACAGGAATCTTGAGATTAACTTCCGTATATTCATCCTTATATCTGATAGTTTTGGCATAAATTTTGATGCCGTTTTTTTCCACAAAATCCTTTTCCTTGTCGCCGATTTCCACCGTATTGGTTTCGGCATCCCATTTTACCTCTTTTCCCAACGATTCAGCCACAGCCCTTACAGGAACATAAGTGGTGTCGTTGTATAAAATATTTTGGCTTACGATAGTTTGACCATCTACCACCAAATTGACGCTATTCATTACAACCTGGATGGATTCTTTTATACCTCCGCCGGCATAAACGGTACCACCCGTCATAATAACAGTAACCATGACTGCAGCAATGGCAGATTTAATTCTCTTTTTCATCTATGAATCCTCCTCATTTTTTGGCACCATTTCTCTCATTTTATTACACCACGGCATCCCAAAGTATCACCCACTTTTTACCTTTTACAAAATAATATTAATCTTTTGTTTTTCTATGTCCCTTTATATTTGCCATTTGATATCCGGCAAGCACTACCATATGGTTTTAGTTTATAGAATGAGCTTCATGAAATGAATAATTTGTGTTAACTTATTTTTATAAAATAATTTCCTAAGGATGTGATTACTTTGGATTTTTCCGGTAGAACAGTAATTATAACCGGAGCTGCCAATGGCATTGGAAAAGGAATTGCCTTACATTATGCCATGAAAGGAGCCAATACTGTTATAGCCGATATCGATGAAAAAGCCGGAAGAGAAACAGTCGCAGTGATTAAAGAACGGGGGCAAGAAGCCATTTTCGTCCAAACCGATGTTCGACAAGAGGCAGATATAGTTGGTTTAATGGAAGTCGCCTATCAAAAATACGGTCGAATCGATATTTTAATCAATAATGCCGGAAAAGGGTTATTTAAGCCATTAGACGATTTAACCGTGGAAGAATGGGATGATTTGCTAAACACCAACTTAAGAAGTGTTTTCTTAAGCTCCCGGGAAGCAGCCAAATATATGCGTCAGAACAAAGATGGCGGTTCCATTGTCAATATTGCCTCCACCAGAGCCCTTATGTCTGAACCCAATTGGGAAGCCTACGCTGCCAGTAAAGGAGGAATTGTTGCCCTCACCCATGCCCTGGCGGCTTCCTTGAGCAAAGATAGAATTACGGTTAATTGCATATCCCCCGGTTGGATTGAAACAGGAGATTATGCCCTGCTTAGGCCAATGGATCATGAACAGCATCTATCCGGGCGGGTAGGAAAACCGGAGGATATTGCCAGAGCTTGTCTTTATTTAACCGCAAAAGAAAATGATTTTGTCACCGGAATTAACCTTATTGTGGATGGCGGCATGACCCGAAAAATGATTTATGTTGAGTAAATTCTGCAAAAAACCGGTTTCCAGCTCTGCAGCCTGAAACCGGTTTTGTCTTTAACCAATAAATATAGAAAACCGTCCAAGACTTAATCTGTGAGAAGACTCTTGCTATAAATTCGTACGATATCTTCTAAGCTTACTTCTTCCGGGTGATTCCTTAGCTTTTTTTTGTTACCATAAATGCTATTGGCATATTCATTAATTTCCTCTGGAGTTATATCAATTTTAATGTCAATTAATCTGCTAAAAATTGCCTCCAGCTCACCTAAGTGGCTCAATCCTAAAATATTCAGCATCCTTTTTATTTTGGTTTGATCTTTGAAAGTTATTAAGTACTCTATTGTTAAAACGCCGGTGGCAGGTCCATGGGGAAGTCCTTTAAAATAAGTCAGCGGATATCCCATTCCATGGGGTAGGGATGTTCCGGTTTGCGCAATTTGTATCCCACCTAAAACGGAAGCCATCATGACCTTCTTTCTGAAATCTTGATCTAAATCCTTACTTATTAATTTTTCAAAACAATATTTAAATAACTCAAAACCTTTCTCAGCATAAATATCCGACATATAAGTGCTGTTAGTGTTTAAATACCCTTCCGCCAAATGAGTAAAAGCATCGATGGCGGTATTGACAGTGATATCATAAGGGAGATCAATAGTATATTTCCAATCGATAAAAGCAACTTTGGGAAATATTCTTTGTCCCAGGTTTTTCTTGGTCTTATCCTTATGGGTAGTAACAATGCTGTGTTGAGTAACTTCCGAACCCGTTCCTGAGGTTGTGGGCACAGCTACCACCGGAATACTTTCCAGCTTTCCTGCAGTGAAAATATTTTCTTTACTTATATCCGGATTCTTTATAAACAGGGCTATGGCTTTGGCTGCATCCATAGGCGAACCGCCGCCGATACCTATGACAAACTCCACATTATTCCTTTTTCCGATTTCCCTGCCTTTTTCTATCGTTTCTAAACTTGGATTCTCCTCGACCTCATCAAAAAGCACATATTCTACTCCCGTTTGGGAAAGGGCTTTTTTGACATCGTCGTATGAGCCGTTCCTTTTGGAGGAACTTCTTCCTGTAACAATCAGAGCCTTATTACCCATTGCCCTGAATACTTCCTTATTTTTTAGTACTACATCTTCGCCGAAATGTATTTCAGTAGGCATTAAAAACTTAAACTCCATAATATTTTCTCCCCTTCCTTGCCAAACCTTAAACATTTTTCCTAAAAACAAAATAATATTCATTATCTACATATTCCAACCCACTGCTGGAATTTCTCATACTTTTTTGCGGCTTGCCATGCTCCTTAAGTTTTTTAAGTATTTTTTCACTTGTAAGGTTTTCAATCTGATATATCTTTCCTTTCCTGCGAATCAGCGCCTCCAACCTGACCGCCGAATTCTCCAAAGCATCTTGAGCATCATTATGATGGTTGTTGGATACAATAATTCCTCCGGGCTTTATATTTTTATTGCAAGATTTTATTATATCCCCGGCATAGATTGAAAGTAACAGATTATAATTTTTTTCTCTGAGCGGAAGCTCCTTAGTATAATCACCATGGATAAATTGAATATAAGCCGACTGCTTATACTTTTTATTGCTGTTTACAAAGCTCTGTACATTCTGCTTATCTTGAAAAAACTCCTTCGCTTTTTCACTGATATCGATATAAACGACATGCTGAAAATAGAAGGAAGGTGTTATATGAATAGAGCATCCGGGATATAAAACCGTATCGCACCCGTATTCTTCTTTTATTAACCGGAAAAGCCCTGACCTGTCGAAATTCAAAGCAGAATAAAATCTATGGTAAGAACCGGAAATTCCATCATGTTTCATGTTAATCACCTATTTGTGGAATTATAGCGGGTATTCATTCTCTTCCCAATACTAATTGGGCCCATCACAAGTTTTATATTTAAAATAATATCATTTTTAAGCTTAGTGGAATAGACATTTGTAAGCCACCTGCGTTTCTTTTATTCAATCTCGCTAAGGCTTTTCTTATGATAATAAATCTCATAGCCTTTTTTGCTACATATTTACTAATAGCTTTGTCGACAGTATGCGCAAAAGAAACATTCTCTTGCTTCCTTTTATTTGACCGGTTTTTATAGTATAATTTTACCAATAAGGCAACAGGAGGAAATTAATGAATTCAGAAGCTCTCACCAGAAATGAAATGAAATTCTTGCTGGGCATTGGCTCAGCACTGGCCCTTAGACAACTGGGTTTGCTCATGGTCATGCCTTTTCTGGCGGTCTATGGCCGGGAATTGGCCAATAGTACCCCCGGTTTAATAGGTTTGGCGCTGGGGATTTACGGGTTATCCCAGGCTGTCTTTCAGATACCCTTCGGCCATTGGAGTGACAGGATGGGCAGAAAACCCGTCATTCTCTTTGGACTGATTATTTTAATATTGGGTTTAATCCTGGCATCCTGGGCCAAAGACATCTACTTGTTTATCTTAGCCCGAACCCTTCAGGGCAGTGGGGCAATTATGGCCGTAGCCTATGCCTGGGTTGGGGACAAAATTGCCGGTCATAAAAGAAATAAAGGCATGAGTGTTATCGGTATGCTGGTGGGAATATCGGCAACCCTGGCTTTCATCGGCGGTCCCATAATACACCGGTGGTTAACCGTACCACAATTGTTCCTGTTATGCGCACTGCTGGCCTTAATCTCCTGGTTTTATATTCTGGTATCTTTGGAAGATGACAAAAAAACCGAGCCTAAAGCTTCTATTTCTGAGAAAATATCTTTTCGCCTTTATCTGGGGAACAAAGATCTTGCCAAAATTATTATGGCAGGTTTTTTCAACAACTATATCCTGGTCAGCCAGTTTTTTATTATTCCGTTATTACTGGAAAGCAGCTTGGGAACAGAAGGCCTTTGGAAAGTTTTTGCCCCTGCAACCATAATAGCTGTTTTTGCCATGCGCATAGCAGCCAAATATGCCGATGCAGGTTATTTTTCCCAAGCATCTGCCTTATCCTTCGGCATAATAACTGTCGGCGGGATTGCCTATTATTTCGATAACCCGTTAATTATCGCCATAGGAGTCATTCTTTTTATGAGCGGATATATGTGTTTGGTGACTTTGCTTCCGACCAGTGTTACAAAACTGAGTCAGAAGCATCATCGCGGCACCCTTACCGGAGTCTTTAATACCTGCCAATTTATCGGTTCCTTTGTGGGGGGCTCCTTAACAGGGATTTTATGGGGTTTTGACCCCCTTTATTCAATATCCCTGCTGTTAATCATTGCAGCGGTGGGCGCAATATTGTGCAAGTATGCCAACCTAAAAGAATACTACGTTCAATAGAAATTAGAGAGCAATGGCGGTTTATTTCCCATCAAAATCCAAATTAAAGAAGCAAGGGAATGGTACCCTTGCTTTTTTTTAAATAAGTCCTGCTCCAAGCTCAAATGCTTCTTTTAATTTAAGCGGGAATACTGCTTCATGGTTGGCTTTTTTCTGCACCGGGTCAAAAATGGTCCAATTATATATGCTGTAATCATCTACCTGTAAAGTATTACCGTAGATCATGATTTTTGTCGGTCCCACAAATTTATCCAGCATTTTTTTATAATTTTCCAGCATCGCTGTATACCCTACTTTATCATAAACACTTTCGGCACAATTACTTGTTGTAATGAGCAGGACCGGAATCAAATGTTCATTACAATTCGGCCGTTCCTTATTATAGGTTAAGGACTGAAAAACCAAACGTTCATAAAGCGCCCTGAATCCTGCAGACAGGTTTCCCAGATAGTTTGGTGAACCGAGGATAAGGCCATCTGCCTTACGGATTTTCTCAAGAACTTCCGTTAAACCGTCTTTGCTGACACAGCGGCCAAAGGTCTTTGGCAGTTTACAACCAAAACAGGAAATACATCCTTGAAAAGGCTCCAACCTATAAAGGTCAATGATCTCTACAGTGGCTCCAGCTTCTTTTGCTCCTCTGGCAGCCTCCTCCACTAATCTGCTTGTATTCCACCCAATACGCGGGCTGGCATTTATGGCAACAATATGTTTCATCCTTAGGCCTCCTAACTTGATTTTATTTTTGCCGGCAATTTTAAAAATAATCTTATGAACACTTCTGCCGTTTCCATGACGTTGAAGATAAATGTTCCTTATCATGTAATACGATTATTCATCCAATGATGTTTCAGCAGGCAGATATTCATGCAATGTATTATCTATTTCGATGATTTTGTAAGGGGTTATATCTCCATAAAAACCAATATAGTATCTACCATTCGGGTCTTCAGTATAGTTCAATCTATAAACAAGCTTTGGATAACTATCCGACAAAAATTCCAGTCGATAACTCTGATAGCTGCTATCTCCATAAAGCATTGCCTTTGTCACTTCTGTATGCTTTTCAGTTGAAACGGTCTTCCCGTTTTCTATGGCAGCTGTTATTCTTTCAATAATTTTTAAATCTTTTGTAGCAAAAATATGTTTTTCCGAACCAGACTGTTGGGATGTCGGCGGAGTTAAATAAAAAAAATTAAGAAAATCCGGTTTAAAATCAGCAATTGTATCCATCTTGACTTTGGATGACCGATATATGCCTCCAAATGGAGCGTCAGAAGATAGCATAGAGTTGTTATCCAGGAAAATCCAATCCCTTTGTTCTAAACCATGGATTTTATATACTCCCGCCTGCCCCAGGGTTCCGACTTTTTCGCACAATTCACCAAGTCCTTCATGAAAATCAGAAAAACCATCCAAGTTAAGGCCAATATCCTCATGCAGGACATAATCTGTTCCTTCATACCTTACCGAGTTTTTTAGTTTCTCCTTGCTGTCGTCCATTGCACAGCCGACCACCCCGCCTAACATACCAACGGTTAAAATAACTGCAAGCAGAATAATTAGGCCGTTTCTTTTCAATGTCATTAAAATTTTCAAAATCCTTTTTCTGCCCTGAAAATAAGTAGATAGTAGCGTTATGTATGTTTTCTGATTAATTTTGTTGTCCACCGATAACACTCCAAAGATTTTTTAATTTGATTAATTATATTATACATAGCATTACGTTACGTCAACTAATTATTTTTGCACGGTGAAGCATATTATCACTGATTAAAAACAAAGGAAACAAGAGAACCTTCCCCCTGCTTCCTTATTTCCTAAATATAAATAAATATTCATGCGCAATTAGCAAAAAATTATACTTTATGCTTTGGTTTCTCCAATATCCTGTTGAGCTGCAATTATGTTGTTCTTTTATCACAATTTCCTTTAACTTAAAGCCTGTTCGCAAGAACGTCTCCATTACTTTAAAACCTATAGGAATTATGTGACCTTTCCTACGAGTATCCCCAATAAGAATTGCACAGAATTTATCTTTTTTCAGTACCCTTTTACACTCTATTGCCACTTTTTCCATTTCTCTAAGAAAGTCGTTAATATCACAATGAGATAGATCACCCGGTATGTCCTCACTATATTTTATAATATTACTGTAAGGAGGATGGGTACATATAAGATCTATGCTTTCATCTTTGATAAAATCAAGGTTCCTGGCATCTCCAACATGCAATTCAACTTGTCCACAACCTTCTTTTGCAAAGTTTATGTTTTGGCTGGCTAAACTTACTGCTTCGGGATTTATATCAACACCAATACCTTTCCTCTTCAAAAGCTTTGCCTCAACAAGGGTTGTCCCGCTTCCTACAAATTGGTCGAGCACGGTTTCTCCTTCTTTAGAATAGCGTAAAATGACATTCCGAGGTATAAAGGGCGACCAATTGCCTCTGAATTTTCCACTGTGCGTAGCCCAGTTACCTCTATCCGGAAAACTCCATATAGTAGTTGTCTCAAGATTGAAGTTTTCAGGTTCCCATAATTTTATAATCGGCTTTTTTGTAGAATAATCGGCTGCTTTTTCTTTAACTAACAGCATTGATTGTTTTGCAACCTTTTTTACAAATGCCTCCGTAACAAAATTATTTAATGCTATGTCTTTAATTTCAAAACCTTTCCGAAGATCATCCTTAATATTTTCAATTAGCCTATAATGCTCCTCTTTATGATTATTTTCAAGATGTTCAGGATACTGAGTCCTAGTAAATTTTTGACCACAATACAAGCACTGAATTTTTTTCGCCATTTTTTCACAGCCCTTGTAAAATTATATCATCTAGAATGCCATTTTGTACCATTTCAAGATTAAGTATGTAATCTACTTTATCAAATGACTCTCTTAGAGGCCTTTCTGCAGTTTTCCATCCCCTGCCGTCTGTAATCCAAATAAAGCTATGTTCAGGATTTTCTTTTTTAATAAAATTAAACAGAGTTGTGAATTCTCCAGCTACAGATTTAAGTTTTGTACCTCCACCACCATAATAATTGGTCTCAACAAGATATAACTTGTGTCCATTGTCTATTGCAAAATCAAATGAGCGTTCCGACTTGTCTACTGAAACATTATATCCTAGAGATGTCTTAATCTTATTTGGCGTTGCCTGCGAAAGATAATGGTAATCATTTATATGACATATTTTTTTTATAAATAATTCGGTTATTGTTTCCATAGCTGTTCCGCTCCGATTTTTCCTCGCATTCGTATCAAGCCCCACTTCAATACCAATCACATAATCAATAACACTTTTTATATTTTTATTCTCGAACATTGCTAAAAGGCCGGTCTTTTCAGCGAATTCGGCCAACGTTTCTATTTCCTCAGGGCTATATTTCTTCTTTTTACGGAACGAGTATTCTTTGTAATTGAAAACATTATCTGCAAGGGGTTCCAAGACTTTAATACTTTTCTCTCTTAAAGCAAGTAAAATAGGAAGAACTTCAACTATTTCAGGGTATCTGCCTATTAGTTTTTTAAATTCTTCCCGTATGTTATTTTTGCCGATAAGGTAATTCAAAATATTTAATACAACTTCGAAACTTTCTACGTTATTCATCACCTTTTCCCAAGCAACAAAAAAATCCCAACCCTTAATAGTTTCTTTCATATTGTTAATTAAATATTTAAACACTTCATCTGCGTCCGCACAACCAATCCGTGTTTTAAATATATCTGAATATTTCATGTCATCCTCCTATTTTTTTACTTTATCCTATAGTTTGTAACAAGAATCTCACTTAATAATCCCCTTCGCTCGCCGTTCGAATTAATTGCCCGCTTTGCTTTAATTCTATGGATATAAAATTCTCCATATAGTTCATCAAAAAAATTATCATCAGGGTTTTCATTTTTTGGATCGGAATTACTCAGCATGAGCAAAGCACCTGTCTCATTCATTTCTGCAAAAAAGTGGGCAAGCTGCATCTGATCCTTATCGCTGAAATCAAACTTACTATAGGATGTAAAACTAGATGTGACATTAAGAGGCCGATACGGCGGGTCAAAATAAACAAAGCTATATTTGTCAGTATATGTAATACTCTCCCTATAGTCACCGGTGAATATATGCACTCTCTGAAGCAATGAATTAACTGCATACAAATTTTTTTCATCACAAATAGTCGGATTTTTATAATCTCCGGCCGGTACGTTAAAAAGTCCTGCACGGTTAACACGGTAAAGTCCGTTAAAACAGGTGCGATTTAGAAAAATAAATTGTGCAGCCCGTTCAACATCCGGCTCATTGTTTTTGAGGGTACGTGAATTGTAAGATTGTCTGACCTCGTAATACATCTTTTTACGATCTTCTTTGCCCAACTTCAAATATTTATTCTCCAAACCTGAAAGATGTTTCGCCAGAGTGTCAATATCATTTTTAATTACAACATAAGTGTTTATTAAGTCTTCATTTATATCAAAGATAAAAGCCTCTTCAATTTTATATTTCTGCAAAACCTCAAACAATACTGCTCCACCGCCTACGAATGGCTCTATGTAACGTCTTACAGAGCCTTCAAGGAGTTGTAAAGGATAATAGTGTTTAAATGTTTCCAGTAATTGCCCTTTTCCACCAGCCCATTTTACAAAAGGTTTTGCATATTCAGTCAAATTAGTTTTAATTGCAAGTTCCAATTTATTTTCTCTCCCCGAACTTCTTTTTCCTTAATTCAAGCATATCTTTAGGTATCACTGCATCTGTCGGTATAATTTATGGCCATCATGTCATGGTATTTACATCAGCCTTCAATGCATAAAATCTGGAACATTTTTCCGAAATTACCATTTGCGGGCAACTTCTTTAGGGGTAATATAATTACTCAGGTTCTTATTTCTTTTAAAATAGCCAATATGACATATTAATACTTTATTCGAAAAACCAAATAAAATCAATAATTAGCTTATCTTTATGTTCTTTGCCACCGTGTATGAAGGAAAACCTACTACATTTTCCGGCTGAACCGTTATTATGGTTTTAAAAGCTCCGGAGCTACCTTTTCTAATATGCATGGGGACGGTTCTCATGTCTAGTTTCTCAAGATTTTATTCATGCACTAGTCTTATATATTTCTTGTTGAGAAAAAGGACATACCTAACGGTAATATTCATTATTACAGTTGCACCGTCCTCTAACCCTTCTCTTACATTAAATGAACAGCTACTATTATGTTTGGGCCAAAGGCTAACTATCGTTACTCTTAAACTCTTTGTCTCAACCATAGATGTTGATGGAAGCTAATGAACGGCGGATTCCTTTTTTATATTCTACCCGGGGATACCCCACGATTAAAAAAATACCTTCCCGGCTTTTGCATTTGATGCCGTACTTTTCTCTTAACTTTTGAGCCGATTTTCCATTTTGGATAAAGGGATGGATGGCTCCAAGCATACATGTGCCTAAACCCAATGCCTCGGCAGCAATCATTGCGTATGTTGCAGAAATGATGGGATCCGCCGGATCGCAATATGGCGAACCGTAAAAATACATGGCAAGGGGTGCATCATAATTTACTACATTGATGCCTTTTTTCATATCTTCCAAGAAACAATTGATACAAGGCGAAATGAAATTTCGGAAAATTTCGTAATTCTCTTTGCCCCAAAAAGGCCGCATCAGAGCTAAAAACCATTTTGAAGTTAAAAACTTCATCCTTTCCAGATGTGTGCAAAAATCCTCAGCAAATTCCCTGACCTTTTTTCTGCTATCTAAAACCAAGACATGTACATCTGAGGGGGGAATGCCCATAGGAGCAGTCTTAACCATTTCCAGGATCAGATCAATTACTTCTCTTTCCACAGGATCATCCTTAAATTCTCGAATACTCCTTCGGCGCTGAAGCAGGTTAAGAATGGAAGCATAGTCAGATGAATCTCCCTTTGAAGCAAGGTCAAATAAATCATCGGGACTTAAAGTTCTACCCCTGATTTTAATTGCTGCCGTGGGACAGATGGCCATGCAGTGACCACACCCGATACAGCCAAAAATAGAGGTGGCTGATACCTTTGCTTTTCCATTCTCCAATAAAAGACCGAAATCTTTGCATACATCCACACAGCTCCCGCAACCAATACAAATATCTTGATCAATAGAGATTATCGCTGCTTCCCTTACCCGTGATGTTGGTATTGCCATTTTACTCCCCCCATTATTTTCTAATCCACTTAAAAAGCCCCTCTTCGGAAATTCAACGTTGAAAGGGTATATTATCACTAACTTATTTTCTTTATTTTACCAAAAGAAGACTAATGAAGGGAGAGAGCCTTTCCCCCTCGCTTCATTTTAATCAATAAGAGCCAAAGAAATGCTAATCTATATGGCTCTCTACTGCACCGAGCAGTTGGCGGCTGAGGGCAAATGCCGCTTCATCAAACACCACAAGGGTCACATCAATGTTATGTTCTTTAAGGAAATCTTTTATAGTCGAGATAGCCACTTTAAGAGCCTCGTCTTTCGGGTAGCCGTAAATGCCGCTTGAAATCAGCGAAAAGGCAATGCTTTTACACTTATATTCAACGGCAATTCTTAGCGAATTCAGATAAGCAGCACGCAGTAGCTGCTCATTTTGTTCCTTATTACATTCCTGATATATAGGTCCCGCCGCGTGGATAACGTATTTAGCTGGTAAATTAAACCCCGGCGTGATAACCGCTTCTCCAGTCTTTATGGGAGCCAGTTTATCACAGACAGCTTGAAGCTGTTCTTCTCCCGCCGCTTTGAATATTGCTCCGCAAACTCCACCGCCCATTTTTAAATCGGTGTTAGCAGCGTTGACAATAGCATCAACTTTCATTTTTGTGATATCCTGACGGACGACAGAAAAAGGCATATTGCTCACCTCTATTCATTTCAAACTTTAAAGTGTTTTATTGAAACTCATACCAGTTCATCTTTCAGTTTCTTGACCAAAGAAACATCTGCCGGCGCAAAATCATAGCCTTTTAATTCATCCGGTTTTACCCATTTGATTTGACTATGTACCGATAGTTTATATTCCCCTTCAATCCATCTTGCCTTATATGCTATAAGTTTAATGGTTCCTGTAGCATACCGGTAGATGCTTTCGGCAAAAAACTTGTCCACTTCTATTTTTATGCCAAGCTCTTCCTTGATTTCACGAACCAAACATTCTTCCGGTGTTTCGCCTGATTCTACTTTTCCTCCCGGGAACTCCCATTTGCCGGCTAAGTTTTGATTTTCAGCCCTTTGAGCTATCAATATTTTTCCGCCATTTACAATAATGGCTGCAGCAACCTCTATCATACACTCTGTCTCCTATCTGCAAAAAATAAAAGCGGTGTGCCAAAAATCAACAAGCACACCAATATTATACCAAGGTTTTCAAAATATGTTAAAGCAGCTAACCTAACCCTGTCCTGTATTAAACAGGCGTAGACTTCATACGAAAACTTTTCATCTTCTTTTCAAATTCAGCGCCAATAATTTCCGCAACCATAGCGATTAATTTCCAACTGATAGCAAGCAATGCCTCACCAGGGTAATTACTTGTTCATCTATTCTTAATTGGGCGCAGTAAGCTGCGCAAGGTTGAGGTTTCGCTTGCATTTGGGATAATTCGATGTCACAATGTCACTTATATAAGTAGTGGAATGCAGATGCATCCCGAAAGACTTGCTTTCATTGGATGTTAATAGTTGTGATGTATGTTCAAGCAAATATTTTTTATGAATAAAAAGTATAAAATATATTGGCAACTAGATAAACCCCGTAAATCAGAATCAGGATAATGCCTTGCATTATGTGGATCTCAGGATACTTTTTGTTATAGGCAAAAAAACTAAAAACCCCTATTACTACAAAAAGACCTAAGAAATTGGTGTAATAAAAAGTATTTGGTACTGGTATGCCGCCAGGAGTAACAGCGGCAGATAGCCCAATTACGAACAAAATATTTAATAAGTTTGCACCCAGGATATTTCCTATGGCTAACCCTCCGCGATTACTTCTGGCAGCTGCAATACAAGTGCTCAATTCAGGTACACTTGTCCCAAAAGCAACCAGAGTAGAGGAAATCACCACATCCGGAATTCCCATTCTTTCTGCAATCACTTCCGCAGATGCCACTAAAGCGGATGCGCTTATGGCGATAACAAATCCGGCAAACATGATTTTTGCAATAGAAGTGCCGATTATTGCTATAGATTTTTCCCCATAATAGCCCTTTTCCTGAGAATCATTATTGCTTTTATGTTTAATC
>JAAXZE010000182.1 GCA_012720075.1 Clostridia bacterium | reverse complement strand
TAGCCAACTCCACCGAACCGCCTCCAGGGACAATTCCGCCTTTTATTGCCGCCTGCACGCTGCTGGCTGCATCCTTAGCTATTCTTTCCCTTTCCCCTACCACCTCTTCAGTAGAAGCACTGACCAGAATAGTGGCGGTGGAGTTGG
This sequence comes from Clostridia bacterium, assembly GCA_012720075.1. Classification (GTDB taxonomy): domain Bacteria; phylum Bacillota; class Peptococcia; order Peptococcales; family BICA1-8; genus JAAXZE01. Next base: position 3,133 of record JAAXZE010000182.1, on the reverse strand, counting down.
CTATTTCCCGGGATGTCGAAGAGTTGAAAAAGGACCTGCGGGGAATGGCTACTTTTGGAATAAACTGCGTTACGGCGGCTTTGCGGCGTCCCTTTATGCAGATTGCAGCCAACGCCGGTTTTAATCCTTTAGAAAAGCTGGGAGATGTAACAAAGGCTCAGGTTGAACAAAAAAGTTTTTCTCTGGGAATTGATTGTGATACCGGAGATTTAGCGGATATGTTTGAATTAGGGGTGGTAGACCCCACCCTGGTAAAAGTCCATGCTTTAAAAGCAGCCGGTGAGGTTGCCGAAGCTATTTTGCGTATTGATACTATTATTAGAAAAAAAGAAATTAAGTCCTCCGGTGAGCAATAAATATAAAATTAGGTGGTGTAATAATGGCGGAAAATGTTGAAGAAAAGAAGGAGAAGCAGGAACACGGCTTGGAAAATCCTTCTTTAGAAACAAACCAAAGTGACGAAGCTGCTGAAAAATCTGCGGAAACAGAAACCTCAGCATCGGAAAAAACTGAAACGGAAGAACTAGAAAATGAAATTGTCAAACTTCAAAAGGAAAAAGAAGATTTGCACCAACGGTTGTTGAGGGTTGCTGCGGATTTTGATAATTTTCGCAAACGAACCAGAACGGAAAAAGAAGAACTGGTCAAATATGCCAATGGCAATTTGATTTCCCAAATCCTTCCCATCCTGGATAATTTTCAATTGGCTTTAGATGTGAAGGAGCCCAGTGACGATGTCAAAAAATTCCTCACAGGGATGGAAATGATCTACCGGCAGTTGCTGCAGGTTTTAGAACAAGCGGGTTTGGCAGCAATAAATGCCGCAGGTGAAACCTTTGATCCCCAAAAGCATGAAGCGGTTATGCAGGTTGAAGATGAAGAAGCCGCTGATAATACAATCGTTGAAGAACTGCGCCGGGGATATATGTTTAAGGATAAAGTCATACGGCCCAGTATGGTGAAGGTCGCCAGGAATCCGGGAAAACAATAGTTAGTGTGTTAGTGCGTAAGTGTGAAAGTGAGATGCATCATCTTTTGAGTAACTTTTTATGGGATGCATCAATTTAAATTGGCATTCATCGGATGCATCATGCATTTTACCAGAGAGCAGATGCATCCCCAAAGGCTTGCTTTTCTCATTTGTTGACATGGAGCTATGCTCCTTTCAGATATATCGAAAAAATTGTAGGAGGGTAATAATAGATGGGTAAAGTAATTGGTATTGACTTAGGAACAACTAATTCATGCGTAGCAGTAATGGAAGGTGGCGAACCGGTAGTAATACCAAATGCCGAAGGTAATAGAACTACTCCATCAGTAGTAGCTTTTTCAAAAAACGGTGAACTGTTGGTGGGTCAGGTTGCCAAAAGGCAAGCTATAACCAATTCGGAGCGCACCATTATTTCCATTAAAAGACATATGGGAACCGATTATAAAGTGAAAATTGACGATAAGGAATATACGCCTCAAGAAATATCTGCAAGAATTTTGCAAAAGTTAAAAGCCGATGCCGAAAGTTATCTGGGTGAAAAGGTAACCCAGGCGGTTATCACCGTACCGGCTTACTTTACCGACAGCCAAAGGCAAGCAACCAAGGATGCAGGGAGAATCGCCGGTTTGGAAGTACTTAGAATTATAAATGAACCAACAGCGGCCGCTTTAGCATATGGTATTGATAAAGAACAAGAACAGACCATTTTGGTCTACGATTTAGGCGGTGGTACTGTTGATGTATCCATTCTGGAATTAGGAGACGGAGTATTTGAAGTTAAGGCCACCAGCGGTAATAACCGATTAGGCGGCGATGACTTTGATGAAAGGATTATCCAGTGGATGATCCAGGAATTCAAGAAACAAGTAGGTGTAGACCTATCTAAAGATAAAATGGCTATGCAACGGCTGAAGGAAGCAGCAGAAAAAGCTAAACATGAACTCTCCTCAGTCACTTCTACCAATATTAATTTGCCCTTTATCACAGCCACTGCCGATGGTCCGCAACACTTAGCCCTGACTTTGACCAGAGCTAAATTTGAAGAACTTATTGCTGATTTAATCGAAATGACCATGGGCCCGACACGGCAGGCTTTAGCCGATGCCGGGTTGACGCCCAATGATATTGATAAAGTCCTTCTTGTCGGAGGTTCCACCCGCGTTCCTGCCGTTCAAGAAGCCATTAGAAAAATGTTAGGCAAAGAGCCTCACAAAGGCATTAATCCTGATGAGTGTGTGGCAATCGGGGCTGCTATTCAGGCCGGTGTACTGGCCGGAGAAGTTAAAGATGTTTTGCTTTTGGATGTTACTCCCCTTTCCCTGGGTATTGAGACTCTGGGCGGAGTATTTACAAAACTTATTGAACGGAATACAACCATTCCGACGTCCAAAAGTCAGATTTTCTCAACAGCCGCCGACAATCAGACTACGGTGGAAATTCACGTTTTACAAGGGGAACGGGAAATGGCTGCTTATAACAAAACCTTAGGCCGTTTCCAATTGACCGGTATTCCCCCGGCCCCCAGAGGTGTTCCCCAAATTGAAGTTAAATTCGATATTGATGCCAACGGAATAGTAAACGTTTCAGCTAAAGATTTAGGAACCGGTAAGGAACAAAAAATAACCATTCAATCCTCCAGTGGTCTTTCCAATGAAGAAATTGAAAGAATGATCAAAGAAGCTGAAGCCAATGCCGAAGCGGACAGAAAACGAAAAGAAGAAGTAGAGATAAGAAACCATGCTGATTCTTTAGTTTATCAGACCGAGAAAACACTCAAGGAAGTGGGCGATAAGGTTTCCGGTCCGGAAAAAGACGAAGTTGAAAGAGCTAAAGAGGAATTGAAAAAAGCTATAGAAAGCAATAATGTGCAAGAAATGAAGGCTAAATCGGAAAAGCTTACCGAGGTTCTATATAAACTGACTACTAAAATGTATCAACAAGCCAATCCCCAAGGAGCCCCAGGGGCGGAACAGGGACAACAGTCCACCGCTGACAATGTGATGGATGCCGAATTTGAAGAAGTTGACGATGATAAGAAATAAGTTAAAAGAATTAGTGAATAGCTAGCAAATTTTATAGGAAAATTGGCGGGGGAATTTCCCCTGTCCAATTTTCTTGTGTATAGTTTAAATATTATATAAT
>JAAXZE010000181.1 GCA_012720075.1 Clostridia bacterium | reverse complement strand
CGGCATCATAAGAAGCATTGACAATTTCAAAGGGTTCCGTATTTTGCAGAGAATGCATTTCCGCTTTTTGCTCATCGGTTATGCTTTCGGCCAGTTTTACAATTTCATTATTAATCCCTTCAAACTGTATGGGAACCCGTTTACTTACACCGGCTATGTAAAAAGCCGGTTTTTCTTCAATTCTAAAGTCCATACTAATTCCTCCTTTGACCGTAATTACAAACGAAAGTTTGGGAAAGGATTTGCTAATGCCTTTTTTTATAACATCGGAGGGTAAAAAACCGCTCCATTTTTTAAAGGCTCGGGTAAAGCCGTCCACCGACTGATAACCGTATTTAAAAGCCACATCGGTCACTTTTTCTCCTTGCAGTAAATCCTTATTGGCTTCCGATAACTTTCTGTTTTTGATATATTCACTGAGAGGCATCCCTGCCAGATAAAAAAATATCTTTCGGAAGTGATAATCGGAAACCCCTGCGTATTGGGAAATTTTCTCCAAAGAAAGATCGTCGGTCAAGTTGTCTTCTATATAGTCCATTACACGGTTTAATTGTTTTAACATCGGTTCCCTCCTTCGTAACTACATCATAACAAAGGTATTTTAACCATGCTCGACTTTTTCCTACAAAAAATATCGAGTGTATTTTGAGTTCTCCATTGGGCGGGGTTTTTCTGTATCAAGCAGTTCGGCAGGTTTATATTATGTAATTAGGATGATTTTTTTCTGAAAAATTTTATAGGGGTGAAATTATGAAGAAAATTATGATAGATATGGGTCATGGGGGTAAAGATGTAGGAGCTACCGGTAATGGACTGGTTGAAAAGGAATTGAACTTGGTGGTTGGACTGGAATTAAAAAGAATATTGGATAACTATGATGCCATAGTTGAGGTAACCAGGACCGGCGATGTGTATCTTTCACCTGATGAGCGGGTAAGGTTGGTAAATAACTTTAATCCCGATTTGAGTGTGAGTATCCATCATAATGCTGCCGAAAACCCGTCAGCCAGGGGGGCGGAAGTAATACACGCCCACTATGATGAATATGATGATAAGCTGGCTTTGGATATTCTTAGTAAGTTAGCAGGTATAGGCATGCCCAGCAGGAGGGCCTTTACCAAGCTTAATGACAAAAAAGAAGACTGGTACTACATGATCAGAAGAATTTGGGATAACGATACTGATGCTATTATTGTCGAAGGCGGGTTCCTAACAAATGCAGAAGATGCAAAACTTTTAAAATCACAAGATTATTTGCATAAAGAAGCCAAAGCTATAGCCGACGCAATTATAGGTTACCTGAATCTTCAACCGGTAAGCAATATTCCGGCCTGGCAGACAGAAGCTTTTGAAAAACTAATAAAAAAAGGGATTATTTCTACCCCTGAATACTGGGCAACCCGTCTGGGAGAAAAGGTAACCGTCGGTGAAATGTTCGGAGTATTAGCGAAAATGCTTTAGCTTCCATTATGTTTATAAAAGCCGGTGATAATCACAAACCCCAGGATTATTTGAAAAACAGGCGCATAATTTGTGCCGAATTTAAAAAAGAAATCCCAAAACGGCTCAACCAATGCTTTGCGTAAAAATTCAATATTGCCGTAAATAATAAAGTTAACCATAGAGAAATATAATGACGGCAGTCCCATCAAAATTATTTTTGGTACATTGACTTTCCATGTACCGGTTTTTTTTATTTCACTGATCAAATGCTCCAATCCTAAAAAAATTCCGATTCCTATATTAACAAGGGCAGCAGCAGCCAGATAGTACAAATTGACACGAAATGTTTGAGCAAAGTTCCCTTTTATAAGTCCGTTGACATATTCTTTTAAAAATATCAAAAGGACCAGTGAGACTATGTAAGCAAAATACTTTAACCATGTTCTTCTATGCATTGAATTCCCTCGTTTTTATATTATTTTTTGCCGTCTTAAAATGTAGATATCTTACCTATGAAACAATTCCTTCATTCGATGCAAGAAATTTTTTCTAACCTCAATTTGAGGAGTTTCTTCAGGTCGTACTAATTTTAAAGCGATATTTTTTATGCACTGAGCTGCCGGACATGAAGGTTCGGCCAGGATGAAGGGACGCATTCTTTTAATGGCCTTGAGTACGTTGCTGTCGTCTAAAATATAGCCCAGGCTTTCCAGCCTTATTGTCAAAAAACGTTCGGTGACGGTGATCATCTTATCGGAAACTTTTTTAGCTTCCTCAGGGCTTTCAACTCGATTCAGAACTAATTTGGGTCTTAATGTGTTATCCTGTTCGTCCATTACTTTAATGATGGCATAGGCATCGGTAATGGCATGGGGTTCCGGGGTGGTGACAACTATTACTTCATCGCTGTCTAAAATGAAGTTTGTTACGTTTTTGGAAAGACCGGCACCGGTGTCGATTAAAATAATATCGGCATAATCCTCTAAGGTCTGAAAGCTGTTGATCAGCCTGTTAAACTGCCATTCATCAAGTTCAGCCAGGTTTTGCAGACCCGAACCGCCGGGAACCAAATTTATTCCCCCTGGGCCTTCGATGATAATATCTAAGATGTCTTTTTCCCGGTTGATAATATGATTGATATTATACTTGGCGTGCAGGTTAAGGAGGACATCAACGTTGGCGGTGCCCAAATCGGCATCGATAATAAAAGTTTTATAACCCAGCCGGCTAAGGGCTATCCCCAGGTTAATGGTAAAGCTGGTTTTGCCGACGCCCCCTTTACCGCTGGTGACGGAAATAAATTTAGCCTTTTTGGCCGCCTTTTTATCGGCCAATTGTGCCGGTAAAGTTAATACTAAAGTTGGTACCGGAACAAAGCTACGCTGGACAATTTCAGATATAAAGGAAATATTTTTCTCCGGCAAGGGTATTTTCAGCATGGTTCCTACGCTTAAAAGGATAACCTTTCCCTTTTCAAAGGGCATGGTAATGGAAAAAGTGGAATCAGCTATATTGGTCACAGTTGCCTGGTAAGTACCTTTGTAGATTTGGGATTGGGGTTCAAGATATAGGGTTTCGTTCACGTTGAGCATAGCTGACACCTACCTTTAAAGCGACCGGTGATTAAGTCCAAAAAAGGAGCCAAGAATTTTATAAGTAATTCTATATAAAATTTTGTTTTTCCTGCATGTCCCAGCTTTGACAAAACTTCCGAGCAAATATTTTCCCTTTCTGCTGGCGGCCTTCTGCTCATATTGATAAAAATACCATGAAGCATTATACTCATTAAAGGAAAGGTCAATTATAGGGAGGTGAGGTTATGCCAACCTACGATTTCAAATGCAAAGATTGCGATAAAGACTTTACCGTTCAGGTAAGTATTAAAGATAAATCAAAAGTTGTCTGTCCTCAATGTGGCTCCAAAGAAATCAGCCAAAGATTTAATAGGCTCAATATAGGAGGCATTTCAGCAGGTGGCGGCGGTTCTTCATGTTCCGGCGGAAGTTGCAGTTCATGCTCGGGGTGTCATTAAAAAAATGTTTGGTCTCTGACCAAACATTTTTTTGTATAGAAAAGACGGGTTATTTTTCCTCTAACCCGTCTTTATTTTTTTCACTAAGCGGCATATTTAATTGTCTGCGGATTTTTCTTTAACCAATCGTTTCAAATATTTTTTCAATAAAGAGGTAGTTTCTATCCACAGGCCTAGAAGGAGAGAAAAAAGGAATAACAGCCCTATCTCTTCCATTTTAAATCAACTCCACTGTCAAAAAGAAGAGTAGATATAATATTCTATGCCCGCCTGTTTAATATTGTTGAAATAAGAGCCGCCATAATTTAACCGGAGTAAAGGATTACTGTTCTTGAGGTTCGATAATGCATAAACAGCCGATTATATTGCCGTTGGATTCAACCCTTAAAGGATAGGAATTGTAGCGGACCGGAACGAGATTGCCGTTTTTGTGTTTAAAGGTATAGGTATAATTTTTTATTGTTTCCCCGGACAAAATTTTAGGTAAACGGGTATAATCATAACTTTCATCGGCGATGGCCAGTTTAACAAATTGTTCCAGAGTAAGCTCCAACAATTCATTATTGGAATAACCGATTAAATTGCTGAAGTTTTTATTGGTGAAAATTATTCTGGCGTTATCATCAAAGACCAAAATATTAAAAGGAAGATTATCCAGTATGGCTTGCAACAGGCCTTTGGTCACAACCATCCTGGTATTGTTATCGGAGAAAATTTCCAATATTTTTTGTTCCGCTCTGGGAAATGCAGGAACATAATTTAAAGTTACTTTTTTCATCAAGTTAAAACCTCCCCCTAAAACTCAATCCCATTAACTATTTTTATAGTTAATAACATCTGTGTTTATAATAAATTCTTAATTTTTATTAATTTACCTGCTAATCTATAAAAAAAATTTTTATGAAAGGGTTTTGCTTTTTATATTTTACAACTAATTATTCAAAGTAGTAAATTGAAATTTGCTGACGAATCCTGATGGAAAATTACGGAAAAAAACTAAAGGAAAATATGTTTTTAAAGCGAAAGCTATCTACTGTAAATTTGTAAATTTTTAGAGAAAGGGAGTTTCCTGACTTGTTGAAAAAAGGCAATATTACGGGGGCTTTTTTTAACGAATTAATAAAAGAGTTGATAGTTTTGGCTGAAATGGAGGGGGCTGAAAGCACTTGTTTGAATATTATCGAAAATACACCTGCTGAAATTCAACAAAAAATCCTTCAAAGTTTAGCCAAAACCAATAGTCCCAAATTAATACCTTTTTTTCAAATGATAGCCCGGGAAACAGAGGGGAAAGTGCAAAAAATTGCCCAAAACGCTTTAAGGAAATTTCTTTACTTGGGGTATGAGATAAAACCCTATACTCCGCAAAAGATAAAAGCCGATGATATCCAGGCCTTTATATCCCTTACTCGCCTGGAAGGTGCCTGCATTTTAGTTTTTATCCATAGGTTAAACGGAAAATATCATGCCTATTATTTTTCTTTAGCTTTTAATTCTTTGGGAATCAAAGAGTATTTTCAATATAGCAGTGTCCACAAAGAAGATTTACTGAATATAATTGAAAAACAAAATTTGTTGGAGATTGATTTCGGTACGGCCCAAAGAATTCTAAAAGACGCTTATTTGCAAAATAAACGTTACGGCACAAAAACTGCCGGAGGTTTTTCTCAATACCAGTTTTTATTAACCATTGAACAAAATGAAATAAATAACATTGATTTGTTCCGACTGACTGATAAGGAATTGGAACCTGAAAAACTGATAAACGTATACTTTTTCGCTTTAAAAAATATGGATGCTTCTTTGGTTTACGATTTGGCCGCACCAAATTTGCAGAAGAGATTTGGGTCCCGGGAGGATTTCATTAATAATTGGGTTCATCCTTTGCAGAAATACACATTTGTTAAATCCATACTCCTGGATAAGGAGGAAAGCAGCGGTGGTTGCCGGGCAAGATGTCAATTGATTGCCGGCAATGAAAAGGATGAACTGGAAAAAATCGATTTCTGCTTTGTGTTGAAAAAGATCAGGGATTTTTGGCGTTTTGCCGAAGTGAATATAGAATGTATTAAGCCCGTTGGTGTTAGTGAACCTGTAAATCCTCTAAATTATCAAGTTTATGTCAGTGTCTATAAAATCAATAACCATTCCCTTTTTAGAAATATCTTTGACAGTTGGGATAAGGTCAATTTGACAGGGGAATTTGACGGGGGCAACTGTTATAAATGGTTTAAAACCGGGAATTTGCTGGAAATGGGTATTGACGTTTCCCGGGATATTTACGGCGAGTTTATTCTTACCAATGAAGAACTGATTATTTTCAGCGGCCACCTGCAAAACCTTACCGAAGTTGGCTGCCATTGCCAGGAACACATTTTGAAAAATAAAGGGGCGGAATTGCATCTTTTGGCAAAAGGGCCATGCAGGGTAAGGGATGTTTACCGGGTAATTACGGAAAAAGAATTTTCCTTGAGTAAATTTTTAGCAAATAATCATAGAATTTATTACCTCAATTTGGCTGAAAACAATAAATACTGTTATACTTTATTACAAAAAGAAGCTGAAAAAAAATATATGATCCAGCAAAATATCCAGGTTTTGGAACTGGCAGGGAGTAACCTAGAAGCAGTAAATCAGGATAAGCATGTTTTAATTTTTACTTATAACAATTATGATAAAGCCATAGAGAAAAAATGGCCTGATTTGTGGAAAAACATAAAAGATATTACCTTTGGGCGGGAATACGAAGATGAAAAGGAAAAATGGCAGTATTACAAGTTAATTAGTTATCTCAAAAAGCATCCCTTTACCCAAATATTTGTTCCCCATGTTTCCCGGTGGGAAATGGCCAAAAGAATGGGAATTGTAAAATAAAACGGGCCTTGCGGCCCGTTCAGCTTGTTGACAAACCATATATATTATCAACGAAAAGCTAGCTCAAACAGTTGATAATTCTATTCCTCAGCCACCTGCGTTCTTTTTATTCAATCTCGCTAATGCTTTTCTTTTGATAATAATCATATAGTTTTATTTTTGCTAAATATTAATTAATGGCTTTGTCTACAGTCAAACGGGCATTTGCCCGTTTTTATATGTTGCCGGCGGCTTGATTAAGGTTTTTTGGCAATTTCCGCTTCTATAAAAACAGGAGGAGTTTCTACAGCCGGAACAATAATTTCCTCTTTACGTTCCAGAATGGGAAAAGCTCCGAACAAGGCCAGATTATCAATGATACCGCCCGGTAATGTCAAACCTTTTTCCAAAGTATTGGGGTCTCCGATAGCAGTGATGGTAATAGGATAGCTTAAAGGCTGGTGATTTAAAGTAATAAACATGTCATTTTCCGTTTCTGTATAAAAGAAACTGGAATGGACGTTAATGCGCACGTTATTGACGGCAATGGCTTCGGCTCCGGCGGCCCAAAGTTCATTGATCATGCTGACGATGTCAACATAAAGAATTGGGGAATTATCATAAAAAGTTATCCTTAAACCGGGACCTTTGACCTCAACAGCACCATTTATTAATTTTAATCTGTTCAATTCTGCCAGGAGATTGTTTTTTATGTTTTGTTCATCGGAAGTGGAGTTTCTTAGATCCCGCAACTTGGTTTGGGTTTCCCGCAATTCTCTTTCCAATTGCATTCTTTTGTCGCTCAGGTTCCTAACCATAGCAATCAGGTCTTCGGTTTTTTGCATTGATAAATCCGATAATACCCGGGCTTGGGTTTGAAATTGTGCGGACAATAAAACACCCAAAAATACTAATACTATAGTGATTGGGATTTGCCAATTTTTTTTGTTCATTAATCTTCACCAACCTTTATTGGCCTCAAGGGTTGAGATTTTGAGCCATACTACTATTCCGTCGAGACGCAAAACTTTAACCAAAAAGAAATTGTCTGACGGGGAATATTTAAATAAAAGTATCATCAGACGAAAAATTTTTGCCCATAAGAATTGCTGCCTTATTTTTTAACTACAAATTTGTTTATTTCTCCAGGCGTTCTTTGTAGTTTTTGATGTGCCGGTCCAACAGATAATGCCGAATTGCGGCTAAGTTTTGGAAAAGTCTTACCCCGAAAGCAAATACCGCTGCCATATATAAGTCAACACCCAGTCTGTCTCCCAAATAGGCTAATAGGGCTGCCAAAAGGGCGTTGGTAAAAAAACCGGTTAACAGGACCGAACCGTCGAAGGTATCTTCTAAGACAGCTTTTATACCTCCAAAGACAGAGTCCAGGGAGGCCAAAACGGCCACCGACATATACTTTACATAGACTACCGGTATTTCAAAAGAAATAGCGGACCCTATAATAGCACCAAATAACAGCCCTAATAAGGGAAGCCACATAAAAAATCACCTACTCATTAATCTTGGTAAATTTGAATTGATAAGTTCCTGAATAAGCGGGTATTTCCACCGGATTATCGCTATAGTGTTTAGTGTAACTTACCGGGAAACCGCTGCTTTTTAAAAGGTCATACTCGCCATATAATAAGACTTCTTCCAAAATATCGGGGTTCCCAATGGCGGTAATTTCAAAAGGTGGTGCCAGCCTTGTAGTGTTGACCAAGATTACATTTCCGACACATCTGATTTCCGAGGGGGTTACCAGTCTCTGTCCGTTTATACTGATGGCTTCTGTTCTGCCTAATTTTAATTCGGTAATAATATTGAGGATGTTCTCATAATGAATTATATAACGATTTGGATCATCGTTAGGGGCAGCCTTAAGGCCCGCTTGGTTATCGTCAAGCACTACTTTGATGCCTCTGCCTTTTAACGGCAGGAGACCCGCTTGCAATCTGGCTTTTTGGATTTCTTGCTGGAGGGCTTCGATTTCCGCTTGTCCTGAAACTGTGCTGTTTTCGATTTTGTCCAATTCAGCCCTGAGATTATTTAAGTTCTCCTGGTATTGGTCTATTTCCTGTTCCAGATTATTAATAAGACTTACCAAGGCCTCATTTCTTTCGCCAATAGGGTTTGGTGACAGTGAAGCCTGTGCCTTAAATTGTAAAGAAAGTAATAAACCGGAAATAATACATACTATAGTAATCGGTAGAATCCATTTTCGCATAGGCCTACCCCTCTCAGATATATCAATAATAATCTTCACTTAATTATAGCACAGCATGATATAAAAAAAAGCTATAAGATGCTTCCATAAAAAATTTTTCAAAACTTAACTTTATTTATTGTTTTTTTTCTATTAAGCTAAAGATAACAGGGTTTTTTCATATTATTATCGAAGAAATAATATAGCAAAATTATTATCCAAAATAAAGGACTATTCTGGTGAAAACAATCACAGGAAACTATTTTTTAACAGAAAGGTGGTGCCGCCTTGTTTGATCAGTTTTTCTTTTTAAGAATATTAAATCCTATTAATCTTTTGGATATTGCCATTGTTGCTTTTGTTATTTATAAATTAATGATGATTTTAAAGGGCACCCGGGCGGTACAATTGATAAAAGGTTTGGTTGTACTACTAATTGCCACTATAGCCAGTAAGATTTTAGGGCTTAAATCTATAAATTGGCTGTTAGAGCAGGCTCAAACGGTGTTTTTCATTGCTATTCCCGTTGTTTTCCAGCCGGAATTGCGGAGGGCCCTGGAACAGTTGGGCAGGGGCAAATTATTTGTTCGTACCGAGGATTATTTGGCTGAAGAGGACGTAGAAAAATTAGTCGGAGAAATAGTCAGGGCGGCTAAAATAATGTCAGCCAGAAAAGTAGGAGCCTTAATTGTTATCGAAAGGCAAACGGGTTTGGCTGAATTTATTGAGACCGGTATTAAAATTGAAGGGTTGGTTACCAGTGAGTTGTTAATTAATACCTTTGTTCCCAAAACTCCCCTCCATGACGGTGCGGTAATCCTGCGGGGCAATAGACTGATTGCAGCCAGCTGTTTCCTTCCTTTATCGGAAAACCCCAACCTCAGCAAAGAACTGGGAACCAGACATAGGGCGGCCATAGGCATAACAGAAATATCGGATGCTTTGGTTGTTTTGGTTTCAGAAGAAACGGGAGTAATTTCTGTGGCTGAAGACGGAAGACTTACCCGGTATTTGGATGAAACCACTTTGAAAGAACTTTTGCTAAACAAAATAACCCCTCAACAGAAAATAACCCATTTCTGGAATTGGAGGTCGTAAGATGGGGGAATTATGGAAAGAAAACGCGGTTTATAAAATTATTGCAGTATTGCTGGCCATTTTATTGTGGCTTTATGTGACTGCCGATCAGAATCCGCCGGTAGAACGGACTTTAAATCTCAGTATCAATTATGAAAATCTTCCCGAAGATTTGGTCCTTGTTTCCAAATCAAATGTCGTAAATGTCAAAGTCCGGGGAGATGCCAAAGAGATAAACAGCCTGGGATTAAAGGATTTTAGGGCTACTGTTGACTTGTCCCAGGTTAAAATTGGAGAACAGACCGTTCCGGTAAAAATAGAAAATTCTTTAGGCGTAGAAATAGTCGATATTTCCCCCAAAGAGGCTTCCGTAAGCGTTGACAGAATCGCGGAAAAGCAAGTGCCTGTGAAAGTTGCTTTATTAGGGCAGACTGCCCACGGATACTCCAGCTTTAACGCGACGGTCAAGCCTTCTCAAGTAGTCATTAGGGGACCGCAGAATATTGTTGATGATCTGGAGGAAGCCAGGGCAGATGTTAATTTAAACAATGCCCAGTCCAATCTGACTTTGAACCTGCCTATAAAAGTGCAGGATAAATGGGGTAATTGGTATGGAACGGATACTTTAAATATTATTCCCAATACCGTGGAGGTGTTTATTCCTATTGCTGAGGACACCCCTAGCAAAACGGTACCGGTAAAACCCGTGTTGGAGGGCAAACCGGCCCAAGGCTATCAAATTGCCCGGGTGCTGGTTGAGCCTGAAACGGTAAAAATCCTGGGACAATTTAATAAGTTGGATGACATTGACCGTATCCAAACAATACCCATATCCGTTAACGATGTAAAACAAAATATTGTTCGGGAAGTGGATTTAAGTATTCCAGCGGGGGTCACTTTATTATATGGAACAAAAGTCAAGGTAATTATTCAGGTGGAAGAAGAACCGGTGGCAAAAAGCTTTGAGGTGCCTTTAAATATTCATAACCGCAAGAGTAATCAAAAAGTAGTTACAACTGTAGAAACGGTAAAGGTAAGTCTTGAAGGCAATAAAGAAGCAATAAATAAGTTGACGGGTCAAGACATCAAAGCTTATATCGATGTAGCCGGCAGAGATTTCGGTACTTTTGACTTGGAAGTACAGGTTGATATTCCCGCAAATGTGCGCTTGGTGAATATAGAACCTCAGAAAGTAAAAGCGGAAATTAAAGCAGAGGAAGAACCGGGCACAATAATGACCGGTAATGGAGAGAAACCGGAAAATAATAATGGGAGAAACCAGTAGGTGTTTCCGTGTCCCTGAGTAAAATGATTTATTATATTATCCATGGTTAAATTTTGTAGTTTACGAAGGAGGAAGTTAAGTGAAAATATTTGGAACTGATGGCGTAAGAGGGCAAGCCAATTCGGAATTAACGCCGGAATTAGCTTATAAGTTAGGGCGGGCTGCGGCATATTTACTCAATCCCCTGGATAAGAAAAAAGCAATAGTGATAGGAAAGGATACCAGGATTTCAGGCGATATGCTGGAAAGTGCTTTGATAGCCGGTATTTGCTCTGCCGGGGTAAATGTTCTTAGACTAGGGGTTATGCCAACCCCAGGGATAGCTTATTTGACAAGAAAATTGGAAGCCATGGCCGGGGTTGTCATTTCGGCATCCCATAATCCGGCTGCAGACAACGGAATAAAATTTTTCAATCATGAGGGTTACAAACTCTCCGATGAGCTGGAAGAAAAAATAGAACACCTTATATTTAATGAGATGGATAAAATTCCCTACCCAACCGGAGCGAATATTGGCAGGGTTGAGAATGTCACCAACAGTATTGAACTTTATAAAGAATTTTTGAAAGAAGCCATTGACGTTGACTTAAAAGGTTTAAAGATAGTAGTGGACTGCGCCAATGGGGCCGCTTCCCCCATAACCCCGGGTTTATTGAGAGACTTGGGAGCGGAAGTTATCAGTATTTTTGATCAGCCCGACGGTCTGAATATCAATGCCGGTTGCGGGTCTACCCATTTGGAGGCTTTGCAGGAGGCTGTTCTTAAAGAGGGTGCCCATTTAGGAATTGCCCATGACGGTGACAGTGACCGTTTGCTGGCTGTTGATGAGGCCGGCCGGTTATTGGATGGAGACCAAATTATGGCGGCCTGTGCCCTGCAGTTGAAACGGCAAGGTTTATTGGCAGGCAATAAAGTGGTTGTTACCGTTATGAGCAATCTGGGGCTCAAGCAGGCCTGTGAGCGGTATGGCATTGAAGTGGAAGAAACCAAAGTGGGCGATAGATATGTACTGGAGAGAATGCAGGAAATAGGGGCGGTTCTGGGAGGAGAACAATCAGGCCATATTATCTTCTTAAATCATAATACTACCGGTGACGGGATAATCACCGCCCTCAAGCTTCTGGAGGTAGTGAGAAAAACCGGCAAACCTTTATCGGAACTGGCCGCTCTTATGGAAAGATTGCCCCAGGTATTAATCAATGTCCGGGTTAAAGATAAAAATTCCTGGAAAAACAATGCAGCCATTCAGCAGGTTGTTCAACAAGCAGAAAAACAACTGGGCAAGCGGGGGCGGATATTGGTAAGACCTTCCGGAACCGAACCGATGATTAGGGTCATGGCCGAAGGTAATGATCAAAGAGAGTTAGAGGAAATCACGAAAGGTATTGCGATGGTGATTGAGAAAGAACTGAATTAGCTTTTGGGTTAATATTTGGGGTCCGACAACGGACTTTTAAGTAGTAAGTTTTGGTCAGACAATGCTTAAGGGTGAATGTTTTGCGTCTGACATAACTAAGGGGTCAAAATATCCCGCCTGATATGTGCTGACAGGTTAAAGTATCAGGTTTTGCGCCCTGTGATCTGTGACCTGTGCCCAGGGTTCAAAATAGGTATGGCTACTCACCGGTCACAGAGTACAGAGAACAAGACCACAATGGCTTAATCCAAAGGAGAAGGAAATGATAATAGGTATTGGAACTGATATAATTGAAATATCCAGAATCAAAAAGGCCGTGCAGACCAGGCCTAAGCTGGTCCAGCGGGTTTTTACCGGCAGGGAAATGGATTACTGCCAAAATACCGGGAATTACTTCCCCTCTGTAGCGGCCAGGTTTGCCGCCAAAGAAGCGGTAGCCAAAGCTTTGGGAACCGGCTTCAGAGAATTTGGGTGGCAGGATATAGAAATCATTAATGATTCCCTGGGCAAACCTAAGGTTATTACTTATGGCAAAGCACAAAGAAAAGCCCAAGAATTAGGTGTTCATACAATCCATGTAAGTCTTAGCCACTGTCGTGAATACGCTGTGGCTATGGTGGTTTTAGAGGGGGATAGGTAGGAAATGTTCTTGGTTACCGGAAAGGAAATGGCCGCCATTGATAAAAAGGCCATTGAGGAGTGGAGTATTCCGGAATTGATTCTTATGGAGAATGCCGGTTTACGGGTGGTTGAAGAAATTAAAGAATTATTCCCTGACTTGACCAATCTGAAAGTAATAATAGTAGCCGGCAAGGGAAATAACGGCGGGGACGGTCTGGTCATAGCCCGTCATCTGGTCAATCTTGGTGCTGACGTCAAGGTATTTACCCTGGGAACCAAAAGTTATAAAGGCGCCTCTCTGATTAATTATCAGCTGGCCCAAAAGCTGCCCATTAAGTGGCAGAGTATTGAGAATGAAAAAAATCTTCATCTTTTGCGGCTTTCTCTTCATTATACCGATTTAGTCATAGATGCTTTGTTTGGTACCGGTTTTCACGGCAGTGTCCAGGGTTTGGCCCAAAGGGTAATAGAAATAATTAATGAAAGCTCCAGCCTAACCCTTTCAGTGGATATTCCTTCGGGATTGGATGCCGATACGGGAAAAGTAATGGGACCATGTATTAAAGCCGATAGAACAGTGACTTTCCAGTTGCCTAAAGTGGGTTTGGCAGTCCAACCGGGCTGTGAGTATGCAGGGAAAGTGAAAGTAGCTGATATCAGTATCCCCAAACAATTAATCGAAGAAATGAAGTTAAATAGATATATAATTGATGAAGAAACAGTGAAAAATATGATTCCCCAACGCAAAAAGGAAAGCCATAAAGGGGATTACGGTCATCTGCTGATTATCGGAGGCTCTCAGGGGATGATGGGAGCGGTTAATCTGGCCGCCCGGGGAGCATTTGCTTTGGGGGCCGGTTTGGTAACAGCCCTGGTTCCCCGGTCAATACAACCGGCTTTAGCCGGCTCTTTGCCGGAGCTTATAACCAAACCGGCTCCGGAAACTTCCATTGGTACCTTTGGCTTGGTATCGGCGGCGGAAATTTTTGAGAGCTTGCCCCAAAAATCGGCAGTGGTATTTGGACCGGGCATGGGCAGAAATAACGAAATCCAGGAATTACTGGGTGTTTTCCTGGAACAGGTCAAGGTGCCGGTGATAATTGATGCCGACGGTCTAAATGCCCTGGCCGAACGGACCGATATCCTGAAAAAGGCCAAAGTACCGGTTGTTTTGACGCCCCACCCCGGAGAGATGGGGCGGCTTTTAAAGGAACCTGCCGCCAAAATTCAAGAAAATCGGTTGGAAAGCGCCGGAATGTTTGCCCAAACCTATGGGGTTTGGGTGGTCTTAAAGGGTTACAGGACGGTAATTGCCGGCCCCCAAGGCCAAATTTATGTTAATCCGACAGGCGGTCCGGCTTTAGCTTCCGCAGGAACCGGAGATGTGCTGGCGGGGATGATGGGGGCCTTGGTGGGACAGGTTAAAGAAATTGATATTGGCCACGCCCTTTGTGCTGCAGTTTATTTGCATGGATTAGCCGGCGAAAAAGTGGCGGAAGAAATTGGAGAAATAAGCTGTAAAGCCGGTGACGTTATCGAGGCTTTACCTAAAATATTACAAGGACTGAGGGAGTAATAACAAATATGCATAGCAGAACGGTTTGGGCGGAAATAGATTTAGAGGCCATTGGGCACAACCTTTCGGAAGTACGGAGATTGGTTGGGTCTAGGAAGATAATGGCTGTTGTTAAAGCTAATGCATACGGTCATGGAGCTTTGGAGGTTGGGCGGGCCTGTTTGAGTCAAGGGGCAGACCGTTTGGCCGTTGCATTTCTCGAGGAGGCCCTTTTATTGCGGCGGGGAGGAATAGATTGTCCGTTAATGATACTGGGTTGGACCGCTCCGGAAGATTACGGCAGGGCTTTAGAAAATGACATTATCCTTTCCCTTTATAACCTTGATGAAGCTCGCAAGCTTAACCAATTGGCTCAAAGTTCAGGAAAAAAAGCTACCGTTCATCTTAAGGTGGACACCGGTATGAGCAGGCTTGGCTTGGTACCTTCGGAAAAAAGCCTGGAAATTGCCTTAGAAATCATGGCTTTGGAAAATATTATTGTGGAAGGTATCTTTACCCATTTTTCTAAAGCCGATGAAGCAGATAAAACTTATTCCTATTGGCAGTTGGAACGGTTTTTGGCCTTTACCGAAAAAATTGAAAAAAGGGCCGGAAAGAAAATCCCGATCAAACATGCTGCCAACAGTGCAGCTATTATTGATTTGCCGGAATCCCATTTGGATATGGTCCGGCCTGGGATAATGCTTTATGGTCTTAAACCCTCGGACGAAGTTGATTTGGCCAAAGTTGATTTATGGCCGGCCCTCTCTTTAAAAGCTAAAGTTTCTCGGGTGGAAAAATTTCCTGCCGGGACCAGGGTCAGTTATGGGGGGAATTTCGTTACTCAAAGGGAAACAGTAATTGCTACACTGCCTTTGGGTTATGCCGACGGCTATTCGCGATTGCTAAGCGGTAAAGCTCAGGTTTTGTTTGGCGATAGCCGTTTCCCTGTTATAGGCCGGATTTGTATGGACCAGTGCATGGTTGACGTTACTTCTGGCCCCGTGGTCCATGTAGGAGATGAGTTTATCATTATTGGGAAAGGGAAAAATGATAGTATTACAGTGGATGAAATAGCTAATATTTTGGGCACGATAAACTATGAGGTAGTATGTATGATTTCCGGCAGAGTGCCTAGAATATATATTAATGAGTTGGGATAAAGTACCATGATTAAAAACGTTGTGTAAAGCAGGTATTTCGTTGACTTTTGTAATAAATAATATATATAATGATATAGCATTTATTATGTACGGTTAATGTTTTTCTTGATGCTGGGAGGGGTAAAATAGTGTCTGAGTTAAAAAGGATTATGATTTCATTGCCTGAAAATTTACTGGAAGAAGTAGATGGTATAGTAGCTTTAGAAAGAAAAAACCGTAGCGAGTTTATTAGAGAAGCTATGAAATTATATATACAAGAAAGGAAAAGAAAGACTTTGCGGGAACAAATGCGTATTGGCTATCAGGAGATGGCTTCTATCAATTTAGCTCTGGCCTATGAAGGATTAAATTTTGAGGATGAAGTTCAGGATTTATACGATAAGGCACTTGGAGTGTAGATGATATGGTAACAGTAAAGCGTGGCGATATATTTTTTGCAGAATTGAGCCCTGTAGTGGGGTCCGAACAGGGCGGGGTTCGTCCTGTCTTGATAGTACAAAATGATATAGGAAATCAATACAGTCCTACTACCATTGTGGCGGCTATTACCAGCCAAATCAGTAAAGCCAAACTTCCTACCCATGTGGAAATTCCTGCGGAGGCAGGAGGTTTGGCAAAGGATTCCGTTGTTTTGGCTGAACAAATTAGGACTATTGATAAGCGTCGCCTCAAGGAGAAGGTAAGCAGTATTGATGAAAAATTGATGCAAAAAGTAAACCGCGCTTTGGAGATTAGTATAGGTTTAGTTGAGCTGTAATACATAAGAGGGGCAGACCAGTGTGTCTGCCCTGTGTTTTTTCCTTGTTATTGTAACTTTATAAAAATTTCATTACTATTATATTGTATATGGTAGGTACTGTAATTTTTTTATTGAGAAGGGGTGTATCATGAAGCCTGTTATTGGAATTACTGCAGGGTTTAACCACCGGAGGGAAAAGCATTTATTATCGGACTACTATGTGCAGGCAGTGGAAAATAGCGGCGGAATACCGGTTATTTTGCCTTCGGTGGATATAGAAGTGGTGGATAGGCTATATGAAATGGTGGACGGCCTTATTTTTTCAGGAGGCTGTGATGTCGATCCCCATTTATTCGGTGAGACTCCCCAAAAAGGAATAGGGGAAATAACCCCCAAGAGAGATCAATTTGAGCTGTGTTTGGCCCAAAAGGCCTTAAAAGGAACTAAACCTGTCTTAGGTATTTGCAGGGGTATTCAGGTTTTAAACATTGCCGCCGGTGGCAGTCTTTATCAGGACATTAGCGGAGTCACTGTACAAGAGCATGACCAAAAAGCTCCCGAATGGTTCCCTTTTCATGAAGTGGAAATCCTGGAAAACTCCTTGCTTTTTAAAATCATCGGCCGGAAAAAAATAAAGGTAAACAGCTTTCATCACCAGGCAGTTAAAAATCTGGGTCAAGGCTTAAAAAAGGTCGGCTGGACCAATGACGGGATTATTGAGGCTGTGGAGAGTATTTCCGAGGGAAAAACCATATTGGGTGTCCAATGGCATCCCGAATGTAATTGGGATAGAGCAAAAGATTCTAAAGCCTTATTTGAGTTTCTCGTCAACAGTGCCAGGGAAAAGAAAGGAGTTGTTTTATAATTCGTGGAAACCGGTAAACTGGTGGAAGTTACTCGCGGAGAGATGGTCGAAAGTACCCATCGGGGTGTAGTTGTGGTAGTAGATACCAGCGGAAAAACTGTTTTTGCGGTAGGGGACCCCCAGTACCGTACCTATATTCGTTCTGCTGCCAAACCGATGCAGGCCGTCCCCGTCATAGAAAGGGGAGCCGCCCAAAGGTTTGGCTTAAGTGAGCAAGAACTGGCGGTAATCACCGCCTCCCACAGCGGTGAGCCGGAACATCAAGAAGCGGTAAATGGAATACTAAAAAAAATAGGCCTCTCTACCGATAATTTACTTTGTGGGACCACTAAGCCCCTTCATAAGCCCACTGCTGCTAAAATGGCGGCCGAGAATATCAAACCGGGTCCTATCCATTGCCCTTGTTCCGGCAAGCATTCGGGGATGCTGGCTATTGCGGTCCATGAAAACTATAGTCTGAATGATTATTACCTTTTGGAGCACCCTGTACAGCAAATTATGCTGGAGACAATGGCCGAACTGGCGGAAATGAAAAAAGAGGAAATAATTATCGGCATTGACGGTTGTGGAGTTCCGGTCTTCGGTATGCCGGTTAAAGCCATGGCTTTGGCTTATGCAAACTTTGTCCGTCCTGATAAATTTTCTTCTTCCCGGCAAGAAGCTTGTCTGAAGCTAGCCAGAATAATGGGTGAAAATCCCAAATTAATTGCCGGTTCTGGCCGCTTTACTACAGTATTGGCAGAACAGTTGGGAACCAAAATAGTTGCCAAGGATGGCTCCGAAGGAGTGTTCTGCCTCGGAATACCGGAAAAGGGTTTAGGGATAGCCATTAAGATAGAGGATGGCGGGGCCAGAGCCATGGACCCTGTTATCCTTAGAGTATTGGACAGGCTAGGGCTTTTAACCGCTGAGGATAAAGAAGCTTTGGATTCCCATTATCATCCCCGGATTAGGAATTTCCGCAATGAAGTAATTGGCATGATTAGGGTGACTTTCTGATAGTCAGGAAGTCGATTTAATCCGTCAGACAATAGGCTAAGGAGTTTAGCTTTTGCGTCAGAGATGGCTTGAGGGTTTAACTATTCCGTCAGAAAAGACTTTAAAGTAATTTTTTTGGTCTGACAATGGCTATTGGTTATCAGACCATTAATATTAACCGAAAAGATTTTGCCCGACGGGAAATCAATGCCCGCGGGTAATGTCAGACGGGACATTTTGCCCAAAAGTAATGGTCAGACGCAAGAAGATTGCCAGGACGTATATCAGACGGAAATTTCAACCCTAAAGCAATTATCAGACCCTCAATGTTAACCCAAAAGAAACAAGGAGGAAACAATGGATTACGCAGTAGTACTGGCCAAAGAATTGAATTGGCCTCAAGATAAAATTGCTAAAACAATAGAACTGTTGGATGAAGGGAACACCATTCCTTTTATTGCCCGTTATCGGAAAGAGATGACCGGGGAAATGGACGAGACGGTATTACGGCAGTTGGTAGAAAGGTTGGGCTATTTAAGAAATTTAACCAAGCGAAAAGAAGAAGTGCTTAATTCCATAAGGGAACAAGAGAAGCTGACGCCCCAACTGGAGAAAGCCATACTTGAAGCCCAGGTTTTGCAGGAAGTGGAAGACCTATATCTTCCCTATCGGCCTAAAAGGAAAACAAGGGCCGGTGTTGCTAAGGAAAAAGGCCTGGAACCTCTGGCCTTATTATTTTTGGACGGAAATACCGTGGATACCCCGGCCCAACTGGCCCAAAGCTTTATCAATGCCGAATTGGGAGTAGAGAGTATAGAGGATGCTGTTTCAGGGGCTCAGGATATCGTGGCCGAAATAGTTGCCGAGGATGCGGAAATAAGAAAAATCGCCCGCAATCTGGTTTGGGCGGAAGGGTTAATTTGTTCCAAAGCCCAAGACCCTGAGGCCATCACCCCTTATGAGATGTACTATGATTATCAGGAACCGGTGAAAAAGATACCGCCCCATAGGATTCTGGCCGTTAACAGGGGAGAAAAGGAAAAAGCTTTGCAGGTTAAGATTCTTCAACCTGAAGAAAGAATCATTGAAAGGATTAGCAAAAAGTATTTGGAGCCAGGAGCAAAAAGCTGTCAGGATGTGTTGGTCGCTGCCATAAAAGACGGCTATAAGAGGCTGATTTCCCCGGCCATAGAGAGGGAGATAAGAAATGAGTTGACAAGTGTGGCTGAGGAACAAGCTATTAAAATCTTTGCGCAAAATTTGCATAACCTCCTTTTACAGCCTCCGGTCAAAGGAAAAGTGGTTCTGGGTGTTGACCCGGGATATCGGACCGGATGCAAGCTGGCGGTAGTCGATGAAACCGGAAAAGTTCTGGAAGTAGGGGTCATGTATCCCCATCCGCCCCAAAACCAAAAGCAGGAGGCCAAAGAAGTACTGGCTCGGCTTATAAATAAATGGAAGGTAGATATTATCGCTATCGGCAATGGCACCGCGTCCCGGGAAACGGAACTTTTGGCTGCCGATTTAATAAAAGATTTGCCGGCGGCAGTACAATACATTATCGTTTCTGAAGCCGGTGCGTCTGTCTATTCGGCTTCCAAGCTGGCCAAAGAGGAATTTCCTGATTATGATTTATCGCTCCGTAGCGCCGTATCCATTGCCCGCCGTTTACAGGACCCGTTGGCCGAATTGGTGAAAATCGAGCCCAAAGCAGTGGGGGTAGGCCAGTATCAGCATGATGTAACCCCCAAAAAACTGGATGAAGCATTGGCAGGAGTAGTGGAAACTTGTGTCAACTCAGTGGGAGTGGAAATAAATACCGCTTCCAGCGCACTGCTTCAGTATGTGGCCGGTTTAACCAAGTCTACCGCCGATGGGATTATTAAGTATCGCGAAGAAAAAGGCAAGATTTTAAAAAGGGAAGAGCTGTTAAACGTGCCTAGATTAGGGCAAAAGGCCTTTACTCAATGTGCAGGTTTTATCCGGATTGCCGATGGCTTAAATCCTTTGGACAATACCCCCGTTCATCCCGAATCTTACACGGCGGCTGAAAAGTTGTTGGAGCTTTTGGGATTCCGGTTAAATGATTTAAACTCGGAAAAAATGCCGGAAATTCGCCAGGCCTTAACGGAAGTAAACATTAAAGAAATGGCGGAAAAATTAGCTGTCGGTGAACCAACTTTAAAGGACATTGTGGAAGCTTTGCAGAAACCCGGTCGGGACCCTCGGGAGGAGTTGCCTCCGCCTTTATTCCGCACCGATGTTCTTACCATGGAAGATTTAAAGCCCGGCATGGAACTTCAAGGTACGGTAAGAAACGTGGTTGATTTCGGCGCCTTTGTCGATATCGGCGTCAAACAGGACGGATTGGTTCACATTTCCCAATTGGGGGAAAAATATGTGAAACATCCGATGGAAGTAGTTGCCGTTGGAGATATTGTTAAGGTTAAAGTCTTGGAGGTAGATATTAATAGGGGGAGGATTTCCTTGACTATGCGATGCTAACAATGGCCGAAAGTTGATGGTTACGTCAACTTCGTTGACTAGCCTTCCCTTCGCTAGGATAAGGTAAAATTAACGTTACATCGAGACATCGATTGGTATCACATGAAAGTCACATTTAATGTTGTATCCGATGGAAGCAAGCCTTTGGGGATGCATCTGCTCTCAAGCCAAATACATGATGCATCCTTTAAGCTATGCTTAGATGCAGATGCTTCAGGGATTATTTCACATGCATGAGATACATCCCCAAAAATCATCTGCAATCTAGCAACACTTAAACACTTACGCACTTTCTCACTAACACACTTACACCCTAAATATCAAAGGAGGTACATCCATGAATACCCAAGAGATTTTTGAGCTGGCTTTGCAGGTTGCAGGGTTAACGGAAGCACCGGCCGACAGCGGAGTTATCGTACCTGGGGATAATATTAAAAAAATTGCTTTCGGTATCGATGTTGATACGGCGGAATTGATGTTAGCCAAGCAGTTGGGTTTTGACTGTGTCATTACTCACCATCCCCACTCCCAAAACAGAGTTGACCTGTATAAGGTCATGGATAATCAAATTGAACGCATGGTGGAAGCAGGAGTGCCTATTAATAAAGCCCAAAAGGCTTTGGCGGACAGGAAGGAACAGGTAGACCGCAATATGCATGTTTCTAATTATGATAAAGCCGCTATGGCCGCCAAATTGCTTAACATGCCCTTTATCGGCATACATTCACCCACCGATTTATTGGTAGAAGATTTTTTACAAGAGTATTTGGATGACAAACTTAAAAATAAACCCCAGGCCCTGGTACAGGATGTAATAGATTGTTTAATGGAGCTTCCCGAATATAAAAATTCTTATGCCCAGCCCAAAGTCCGGGTAGGTACGGAAAGGAGTTATGCCGGCAAGGTTTTTGTGACAATGGCCGGTGGAACCAGCGGGGGAAAAGATGTTATGAAGGCCTATTTTGAAGCTGGGGTAGGTACTTTGGTTGTTATGCATGTTCCCGATGATGTAGTTAAAGCCGTCAAGGAACAAAATATCGGAAATGTTGTGGTTGCGGGGCATATGGCCAGTGATTCCATAGGTATTAATTTGCTCATTAAGGCTTTTGAAGAAAAAGGTCTGGAAGTAACACGGTTTGCGGGAGTAATTGAACCATGATAGCTTTAATCAATGGTCGGATTATAACAATGGAAAAGGAAAATTACCGGCGGGGCACGATTTTGATTAGCCAAGGAAAAATTCTTGATGTGGGAGAAAATATCAGTATCCCCAGTGAAGCCGAGGTTTTGGACGCCGAAGGCAAATACATTTTGCCCGGTTTTATCGATGCCCATACCCATGTGGGTATAGCGGAAGAAATTTACAGATTAGAAGGAGACGATACCAATGAAATGACCGAGCCTCTGACTCCCCAGTTACGGGCCTTGGATGCCATCAATCCTGATGATTTGGCTTTTCAGGATGCTTTATTGGGCGGGGTAACTACGGTAATGATAACTCCGGGAAGCGCCAATGTCATTGGAGGCATGGCCTGTGTTTTAAAGGTTTGGGGACGGACTTTTGATGAAATGGTGATTAAAGAAGAAGTAGGCTTAAAGATAGCTTTTGGGGAAAATCCTAAACGGGCTTATGGCGAACAGAAAAAAATGCCCTATACCCGCATGGCAACTGCAGCTATGTTGCGGCAAGCCTTTATTGATGCCCAAAATTACCAAAATAAGCCGGACCGGGATCGGGACCTGGGCAAAGAAAACTTGGTAAAAGTGCTTGAAGGGCAAATTCCCCTTCGGGCCCATGCTCATCGTGCTGATGATATTCTTACGGCAATCAGGATTGCCAAGGAATTTGGCGTAAAGCTGGTTATTGAGCATTGCACCGAAGGACATAAAATTGTTGAGGAGCTTTTACAAGCGGAAGTTAGTACTGTAATAGGGCCGTCTCTGACCAGCAGAGCAAAGGTGGAACTGGCTGAAAGAACTTTTCGAACCCCCGGGATCTTGGCTGCAGCCGGCGTGCCTGTAGCCATAATGACCGACCATCCCGAAATGCCTGTTCAATATTTGCCTTTGTGCGCCTCTTTGGCAGTAAAAGAAGGTATGAGGGAAGAAGATGCTTTTAAAGCCTTAACCATTACACCCGCTCAAATCCTTGGTTTGGATGATAGATTGGGCAGTATTAAAAAAGGCAAAGATGCTGATTTGGTAGTATGGACCGGACATCCTTTTGATATCCGTACAAAACCCCACTGGGTTTTTATAAATGGAAAAATTTTCTCATGCAATACGACAGATGTTGCCATTATTAGTCATAATTCTTCAAAGGAATAGTAGAATCTTTGGCGAATATCTCTTATCCAAAGGGAATTTAGCGGAGGTACACAAGAAATGGGAAAAACTGACATATTGATTGTTGATGATCAGTTGGGTGTCAGGTCTTTATTATCCCTTGCCTTTGGCGATCTGGGATATCTTGTTGATACTGCGGATAACGGCGAAGAAGGCGTCAAAAAAACCCTTGAGTTGCGGCCAAGGCTGGTAATAATGGATATAAAAATGCCCGTTAAAGACGGAATAACAGCCCTTTATGAGATAAAAGGCAAGGCGCCGGATACTATGGTTATGATGATGACTGCTTATGGCGATGCCGATACTATTGAACATATTAATAAAGGCGGCGCATTGGGTTGTATTCCCAAACCCTTTGATATAGAAGACCTTATTAGAAAGGTAGACAAGCTGTTAAGAGAAAAAGGAGAAATGTTGGCGTAAAGTAGGTGTGTTAGTGTTTAAGTGTGAAAGTGTGACTAGACTTAAGATGACTTATTGGGTTGCATCCCATGCATGTGAAATAATCCTTGATGCATCTGCACCTGAGTATAGCTTAAAGGATGCATCATGCATTTCACTTGAAAGCAGACGCATGACCAAAGGATTACTTTCATCGCATTCATGATTTAATAATACTTTCGATGTAACGGTGTCACTATGTCACGTTTTTATTAACCTTAACCTAGCGAAGCGAAACCTTAACCTAATTTTTTATAACTTTAGAACAGTAGAACTAGAATAGCCTCAACCTTAACCTAACGACCAGCAATGCTGGTTTTTTTTCTTGCTGTTTTTCTTAAGTTGTATTAGGATATACTACAGGTTAGGTTAGGAAAAATTAGGGAGGATTCGAATTGGTTTGTATTATAGCAAGAAAGGTCCAGGAAACTGAATACATTGGCAAAAGGATGGCAAAATTTTTACAGCCCGGTGATTTGATTTCTTTGAACGGCCCTTTGGGTGCCGGAAAGACAGTATTATCCCAAGGCATTGCCAAAGGATTGGAAATTGAAGAACCCATTACCAGCCCTACTTTTACAATAATTCAGGAATACCATGGGGGACGTTTACCTTTTTATCATATGGACGTTTACCGGCTTAATTCCGTTGAGGAAATGAACGATTTAGGCTATGAAGAATATTTTTACGGTGATGGTGTTACGGTAGTGGAATGGGGCGATCAAATCAGTGAAATTTTGCCCGAAGAATTTTTAAGAATAGAGATAAAAGAGGGGAGTGAGGGCCGGGAAATTTGCTTTTTCCCCATAGGCCGTCATTACGAAAAGTTGGTAGAGGAGTTAACAGGCTATGATTATTCTAAGCATAGATAGCGCTACTCCGGTGGCAGGGGTAGCCGTTATTGACCAAAACACCATATTGGCCGAGAGTTTTTTAAACACCGGCAACACTCACTCAGAACAATTGCTTCCTTTGATTGACCGGACACTTAGAGAAGTGAAATTAAGTCTAAATGACCTGGATGCTATTGCGGTATCCATAGGGCCCGGCTCTTTTACCGGTTTGCGGATTGGACTGGCTACCGCCAAAGGTTTGGCCCAGGTTTCCGGTCTTAAACTGGTTGCGGTTCCTACCCTGGATGCTTTAGCGCAAAACCTGGCGGATTTGGACGGCTATATTTGTCCAATTCTTAACGCCAGGAAGGGCGAAGTTTATACCGCTTTATATGAAACGGAAGAAGGAGAGATTAAACGGATAAGCGAGTATCAAGCCGTAAAACCCCAGGTTCTCTGTGAAAAAATCAGGGGATTAGACAACAAGGTTACTTTTTTAGGTGACGGTGTTTTTGAATATCGGGACCTGATTAGCTCCCTATTGGGAAGGCAAGCCCATTGGCCTTCGGTAAACAATTTACTTCCCCGGCCATCGTCATTGGCTTTATTGGGTCTGAAGAAGCTTCAACGAGGAAAGACCGAGGATATTTACACTCTTCTGCCTTTTTATTTAAGAAAGTCGGAGGCTGAAATAAAATGGGAGGCCAAAACATGCCGGAACCTATAGATGTGCAGCTAAGAAATATGGAACTGAGGGATGTTAAACAGGTGTCGGAAATAGAAAAAAAGTCTTTTCCGTCTCCCTGGTCGGCTTATGCTTTCGTTTGTGAGCTGTTAGACAATGCCTTTGCCAATTATTTTGTACTTACCCAGGCCGATGATGACAATACGGTCATCGGCTACGGCGGTATGTGGATCATTTTAGATGAAGCCCATATAACCAATATTGCCATTACTCCGGAATACAGGGGGCAAAGGCTGGGAGAAATTCTTTTAAACCATATGATGACGGAAGCTAAAGCCAAGGGTGCCGTTAAGATGACTTTGGAAGTAAGGGTGTCCAATATCAGCGCTCAAAAGCTTTATAAACGCTTGGGCTTTCTTGAGGCGGGAATTCGCAAAGGGTATTATTTAGATAATAACGAGGATGCCATAATTATGTGGAAGGAGCTAGATTAGGAGCTGCGCTCCGTTTTACAGAAAAAAGGTTAAGGTTTCGCTTTGCTAGGTTTCAATCGATGAATGCAAATCTTTCGGGATGCATTTGTTTTCAAGCAAAATGCATGATGCATCCAATGAATGACAATCTAAACTGATGCATCCCAAACAAGTTACCCAAAAGAAGATGCATCCTTTAAGCTATGCTCAGATGCAGATGCGTCAGGAGTAATTTTGCATGCATGGGATGCCACCCGTTAAATCGCCTAAATAATAATTAGGTTTCGCTTCGCTAGGTTGAACTTCCGCTTCGGCGTCACGACGTCACGGTGACACGATGGCACGAAATCCTGGGCACAGGATTTACTTACCCACTAACACACTTATACACTAACACACTCAAAATTTCTGAGGTGATCCACTTGAACGATATGACAATAATGGCCGTGGAGACCAGTTGTGACGAAACGGCCGTTTCCATAGTCCAAAACGGTTCAAAAATTTTAGCCGAGGTAGTGGCTTCCCAAATTTCTACCCATCAAAAGTTCGGTGGTGTTGTGCCGGAAGTCGCTTCCAGAAAACACTTGGAATTGATTAATGTCTGTGTAGCCGAGGCCCTGCAGCAAGCCCGGCTCACTTTTGATGATATCTCTCATTTTGCCGTTACTTATGGGCCCGGCCTGGTCGGAGCCCTTCTGGTAGGTGTTGCTACAACCAAGGCCATGGCCTTTGCCGCCCGTAAGCCTTTAATTGGAGTCCACCATATTGAAGGCCATATTTATGCCAATTTTTTACTTAATAAAAATATTGAATTTCCTGTGGTCTGTTTGATTGTTTCCGGAGGCCATACTACTCTGGTGAAAATTTCCGAGCACTGCAGTTATCAATTCTTAGGGCAGACCAGGGATGATGCGGCGGGGGAGGCTTTTGACAAAGTTGCCCGGGCCATTGGTTTAGGTTATCCCGGCGGTCCTAAAATTGAGGAAGCTGCCAAAACAGGCGATCCTTTCGCCATTAATTTCCCCAGGTCCTGGCTGGAAGAAGGAAGTTATGATTTTAGTTTCAGCGGTTTAAAATCGGCGGTTTTAAACTACCTGAATCAAAAAGAGATGAAAAAGGAAGAGGTAAATATAAATGACGTGGCGGCAAGTTTTCAGGAAGCCGTTGTGGAGGTCTTGACGGAAAAAACCGTTATGGCTGCCGCAGCTAATAATGTAAAAACCGTATTATTGGCCGGCGGTGTAGCTGCCAATAGCGCTTTAAGGGAAGCTCTGAATAAGAGATGTGACCAATTAGGTATGAAGTTGATTTACCCGCCTGTTAAATATTGCACCGATAATGCCGCGATGATTGGCGCGGCGGCATACTATCGAGCTTTGCAAGGACAATTCTCAGGCCTGGATTTAAATGCGGTACCCAATCTGAAATTTGGAGAGTAGCTGGAGGTAAAATATGCACTACTTAGTTGACTACCATGTTCATACCGATAATTCCTTTGACAGTAACGCAAGGATGGAGGATTATTGCCGCAGAGCTATAGAAATAGGGCTAAAAGAAATTGCTTTTACTGAGCACTTTGATCTCAATCCCAAGGATAAGGGATTGGGTTATTTCAATTTTGAGGATTATTCCGAGGAAATAGAAAAATGCCGGGAAATGTTCGGCGACAGGTTAAAAATCAAAAAAGGTTTGGAACTGGGTGAACCCCATTTATACCTGGAAGAACATGAGAGTTTTTTAAGAGACAAGGATTTTGATTTTTTATTGGGTTCAGTTCATTTTATAGGGGAACGGGTTTTGCATCGGGAATATGCCCCCGATGAAGATGAGCGGGAAGTATATTTGGAATACTTTGAACAGGTGTTGGAAACTGCTCGAAAAGGGAATTACCATTCGCTGGGGCATTTGGATGTTCTTAAAAGATATGTGCCCAAACGTTTTAAAAAGTTTTATGCTTCCCAATACCAGGAAATAGTCAGAGAAATTTTAACGGCGGTAATAAACAGGTCTCGGGGGATTGAAATAAATACATCGTGTTTTCGGCAGGGGTTAGGCGAGCCTTTGCCCACCATAGAGATTATCAAATGGTATAAAGAATTAGGCGGTCAAATAATTACCATTGGGACAGATGCTCACCACGTCAGGCACTTAGGACAAGGTTTAAATGAAGGGATGGAAATATTGAAGGATTTGGGTTTTAAAGGTTTCTATACTTTCACCCAAGGAGAACCTCATCTGGTAAAATTCTAGGCTGCTCCAAGAAATTTTCCTTCTTTTGACGGATGAGGTACTGAACAAGGACTCTGTCCAACTGCTGACTGGATTTTAGGACTTCTTCCGAAAGCAAATCATTTCCGGATAATTCTATGACTTTGTGCAACTGCTGGCGTAAAGTCTCTATTTCTTTTGAAAGCAGCTCTATTTCATCCACGGTAATAACTCCTCTGGTTTTATAGTTGTCAAAATCTTATTGTCGCCAAAAAACATACCATTATAATAACCTAAATGACTAAAGAATATAAATAGGACTAAAGTCACTATTATAGGAACTTAATAATGGAAAAAATCCAGGGACACCTGACCCTGGATTTTTTTTGTCAATCACTAATTTTGTCGCAAAATGTTAGTTAGTAAAGCGGTTAACAAAACGGAAGAACGGATGTTTTGTGGAATTTCCCCTGTGGATAATGTGGATAAAACTGTGCATAACGAGAAAAATTAAGGGTTTGGCTATGTGGAATTTTTTCCATGACAAATTTCACATTATTTTGTGGATAATGTGGAAAATGCGCGTTTGGTTAAGTTTTAAGCGGTTTTTCCTGTGGGCAAATTTGTTGATAATGTGGATAGCCCTGGCCAAGCATTTTTCTGTTTTTTGATTTTTATTAATGAGTATTCAGGGTAATAATAAATATGCCAATAAATTGCAAAAAGTGAATGAGTTTTTTGGGAAAGAAAAAAATGGATAAATATTTGGCTTTTGAAAAAATTAAAGAAGGAGGGATGCTCAATGCATTATGTGGTGTGTATGAAACAGGTTCCTGATACCACCGAGGTAAAAATTGACCCGGAAACCAATACCTTGGTGAGAGAAGGTGTGCCGGCCATAATTAACCCTTATGATATTCACGCTTTAGAAGCTGCTTTACAACTTAAGGATAAATATGGCGGTAAAGTAACGGTAATCACCATGGGGCCATCCATGGCTCTGGAGGCGTTAAAAAAAGCTATAGGTTACGGTGCCGATGAAGCCATTCTTTTAAGTGACAGGGCCTTTGCCGGAGCCGATACTCTGGCTACCAGTTATGTCCTGGCTAAAACAATAGAAAAGCTGCAAAAAGAAGAGGGCGTTGATTTGGTGCTCTGTGGAAAGCAGGCCATAGACGGTGATACGGCACAGGTAGGTCCCGGAATTGCCGCCAGGATGAATCTGCCCCAGTTGACCTATGTCATGGAAATTGTGGAATTGGACCAGGAAAAACGGACCATTAAGGTTTACCGCAAGGTACAAAACGGTAAAGAGCTGGCCCAAACCAAATTGCCCGCCTTATTAACGGTTGTAAAAGATATTAATGAGCTCCGTTATGCCAGCCTTGACAATCTGATTAGGGCGGCCCGATATCAATGCGCAATTTTGGACAAAAATAAATTAGAGGTGGATGAAAGCAAACTGGGTTTAAAGGGCTCCCCAACCATGGTTCGCAATATCTTTGCCCCTCCGGAGCGGGGAGGAGGGGAAATTATTCCGGGCGGTGAGGAAAACCCGGAGGAAGCGGTAAAAACTTTGGTGGAAAAATTGGTTCCGTTGGAAGTAATACCTAATGCTTAAGGATCTAGCTATTGGGTCTGACGTACTAAGGGGTTTAGCTTAAGGGTCAGAAAATGGCAATTGGTATATAATTTTTGGTCAGAATCAACTTCTGGGTAAGTATTTTGTGTCAGACAAATCGGACCGGACAGGTAACCTCAAAGCAGATGTCAGACCCAAAGGATAGACCGGAAAGTATGGCCGGACCCGAAAAGTTACCCATGAGATAGCTGTCAGACGGAAAAAATTACTTCTTGGTATTTCGGACGCAATAAGTTTCCCGAAAGGATTCTGACCTAAAATATTTGCCCGGAAGCAAAGAAAGGAGGTCAAAAATTGACCGTTGAAGTAATCAGGAAAAATTGTATAGGCTGCGGGGCCTGTGTTCAGACTTGCCCCTTTGACGCTTTGGAATTGGTTGACGGTATTGCGACGGTTGATCCCGATAAATGTACCGACTGTGGTGAATGTGTTGCTGTTTGCCCCACCATGGCTTTGTCTTTAGAAGGGAAAAAGGCGCCCCAGGAAACGGTTAAAAAAGCAGTAGAAAAAATCAAGGAATTTAAGCCGGAAAACCCTGCCGTTAACGCTTATTTTGGGGTTTGGGTCTTGATTGAGCAAAACTATGGAGAAATTGCCGATGTATCCTGGGAACTGTTGGGAGCCGGCCGGCAATTGGCCGATGAGTTAGGAGTGGATTTGGCCGGAGTTCTTTTGGGATACAATATTAAGGACAAAGTAAATCTAGTCTATGAATATGGTGCTGATAAAGTATTTTTGGTAGATAATCCGGTATTGAAGGATTACCGTACCGAACCTTATTCGGAAACTTTAAGTATGCTCATTAAAAAGTATAAACCGGAAATAGTCCTGATGGCCGCTACTACCCAGGGCCGGGATTTGGCCGGCCATGTTGCCACTAATGTAGAAACGGGACTGACGGCCGACTGTACCCAGTTAAAAATTGAACCGGAAACCCGATTGCTTTTACAGACCAGGCCGGCCTTTGGCGGTAATGTCATGGCCACTATTGTCTGCCGCAATCACCGGCCCCAGATGGCCAGTGTCCGGCCCCGGGTAATGCCTATGCCAAAGCGGGAAGAAGGTCGCCGGGGCACCCTGGTGGAAGAGACCATCGACTTAAAAGAAGAAGACATTGCCACCAAAGTATTGGATTTTGTTGCCCAAGGGGGCAGCGCCGTATATTTGGACCGGGCGGATATTATCGTAGCCGGAGGCCGTGGTTTGGGCACCAAAGAAAACTTCCAATTGCTCTTTGATTTAGCCAAGGTTTTGGGCGGCACCGTCGGCGCCTCCAGGGCGGCGGTAGAAGCAGGCTGGATTGATGCAGCCCACCAGGTTGGACAGACAGGGGTAACGGTAAGGCCTAAAATCTACATAGCGGTGGGTATTTCCGGCGCTATCCAGCATCTGGTAGGGATGCAGACTTCCGATGTTATTGTCGCCATCAATAAAGACCCGGAAGCACCCATTTTTAAAATTGCCGATTTTGGTATTGTGGGTGACTTTCAGAAAATCTTGCCCTTACTGACGGAAACTTTTCGTCAGAAATTGGGCTCATAAGGGGGGAAACGGGTGGTCCAGGAAAAGTTTGATGTTATAGTGGTCGGTGCCGGGCCCGCCGGATTGGCGGCTGCTTATACCATGGCCAAAGGGGGACTTAAGGTTATCGTTTTTGAAAGGGGCGAGCACCCTGGTTCAAAGAATGTTATGGGCGGTGTTCTTTACCGTCAGGCTACGGAAGAAGTTTTTCCTGAATTTTGGAAGGAAGCTCCCCTGGAAAGGCCGGTAGTGGAATCAAATTACTGGCTTATGACCAAAGATTCCGTCACCAAATATGGTTACCGGACAGAAGAGTTTGCCGGAGAACCATATAATGCCTTTACGGTATTTCGTTCCAAATTTGACCGGTGGATGGGACGGAAGGTTGAAGAGGCGGGAGCACTGGTCATATGTGAAACGGTGGTGGAAGACATAATTAAAGAAGACGGCAAGGTGGTAGGAGTAAAAACCGGCAGGGCCAATGGCGATGTTTATGCCGATGTGGTAGTTATTGCCGAAGGGGTAAACAGTATTCTTACCCAGGAAGCCCTGGGGATGCAGAAGAAATATCTGGCCTGGGATTACCTGGCCGTAGCCGTAAAAGAGGTAATTGCTTTACCCAAAGGTAAAATTGAGGACAGGTTTGGTTTGGAGGACGGTCAAGGGGCGACCATTGAGATGATCGGCGAGGCTACCCAAGGAATGGTGGGTACGGCTTTTATTTATACCAACAGGGAGAGTATTTCCATTGGGGTAGGGGCCTTGATGTCTCATTTGATAAACAATAAGGTTAACCCTAATGAACTTTTGGAAAACCTCAAAGCCCATCCTGCGGTAAAACCCTTAATTGCCGGGGGAGAGATAAAGGAATATTTAGGTCATATGATCCCTGAGGGCGGCTATAAAGCAATGCCCAAGCTCTATGGCAACGGAGTGCTCATTGTCGGAGATGCCGCTCAAATGGTTAACGGTATTCACCGGGAAGGCTCCAACCTGGCCCTGATTTCCGGAAAAATCGCCGGGGAAGTCGTTATCAAGGCTTTTGAAAAAGGGGATTTTGGAAGTGTGACTTTGGCCGAATATCAAGCCCGTTTAAATGATACCTTTGTAATAAAGGATCTGCAAAAATACCAGCATTCCTCGGGTTATTTTGAGGAGCATCCCGAACTGTTTAAACTTTATCCCCACCTGGCCAGCATTGCCAATAAAGAGTTTTTCACCGTTGACAGTATACCCAAAAAGGAAAAACAGAGAATCATTATGCGCAAAGTTTTTGAAAAAAGGTCAATGCGTCATTTGGCCAAGGACCTTTACAAGCTATGGAGGGTTTTGGGATGAATTTAGAAGATAAATTGTTTTTAAACCGGTACCAATCGGATAAACATAGCCATTTGCGCATCGTAGACCGGGATGCCTGTCTTAAATGCGACTTTAAGCCCTGTACTTATATTTGTCCGGCCAAAGTTTATGTCTGGAGCCAGGAGGAGAATAGGATTTTAACGGCTTATGAAGGCTGTGTGGAATGCGGAAGCTGCCGATATGCCTGTCCGCCCCATGTCATTGATTGGCGAAATCCAAGGGGCGGCTTTGGGATACAATACAAATTCGGTTAAAAATAGCCCCTTTTATAGGGGCTAAAAATTTAGCATGAAAAAAGTATTGTCAAACTTTTGACAAAGTGCTATAATGAGTTGTGAAAAAAATAACATAGAAAAAACTTAATACTCCTCACATCCTCCCTTTTGGGAGGAATTTTTTTTCGTGGTATACTCTATGTAAAAACAGCTTTAAATGGAGGAAAAAATGGATGCCAAAGTAATGCAGCTTATCTGCCATACGGTGCAAAGTTCCAATATTCTACCTATTACTTCGGTTTGCAATGTTAAGTGTGTGTTTTGCAGCCATCGCCAGAATCCGCCGGGCATCAATGCAATTGCCATACCTCCTTTAGATTTGGAGGAAATTGCCAATCTAATCCGGTTTTTAGATAAAGGCAAAAAAATAGTTATCGGCGAATCAGCCAGTTTGATTATGGAAGGCGAGCCTTTTACCCATCCCCGATTTTTCCAAGTATTGGACCTGATTAGAAAGAAATTCCCCCAAACGCTGGTTCAAATAACTACTAACGGTTCCTTTTTGGATTACAAAAACGCCGTTAAGTTAAAAGAATATGAGCCTTTGGAAATCAATCTGTCCTTAAATGCCGGAAGCTTTGAAATGCGTGAACAATTGATGCAGGATAAAAACTCCAGGATTGCCTGTGAGGCTCCGGTAGTGTTAAAAGAAGCGGGAATTACATATCACGGCAGTGTTGTGGCCATGCCTCATATTACCGGGTGGGATGAGCTTTTTTTCACTATTGAATTTTTAAGCCAAAAGGGCGCTCAAACCGTGCGGGTTTTCAAACCGGGTTTTACTAAATATGCCCCTTCTCAGTTAATAATAGATGAAGGAACCGGTTCATTGCTTGAAGAAAAAATTGCCCGTTGGAGAGAGGGGTTATGCCCCATTACCCTGGAGCCTGCCGTAATCACCGATTTGCAGGCGGAAGTTGCTGGAGTAATATTTGAGAGCCCTGCCCAGAAAGCCGGTATTAAATCCGGCGACATAATTACAAAAATAAACGGGAGAAAACCTTTTTCCCGGGTAGAAGCTTATTCCACTCTGAAAAATAATGGCCGCTATGAACTGGAAGTGGAACGCAGCGGACGATTATTCACCACCGTAATAAATATATCTCAGAATAAAAGCGGGCTGGTTTTTGCCTATGATCTATCCTTGGCCGAAATTAAAAATATAAATGAAACCTTGGCCAAGCATGGTGCCGAAAGGCCCCTGCTTTTAGCCTCCCAGCTGGGTTACCCGGTATTAAAAGCTGCTTTGGGGGAAAATGCCAAGCTGCAAATTATCCCCGTAGTTAATAACTTTTTTGGGGGAAATATCGGGTGTGCCGGTTTGCTGACCCTTGATGATTTTCGCCGGGCCTATTTGAATTATCTTAAAACAAATGCCCGGCCCGATTTATTGGTACTGCCCTCCACCGCCTTCGATCCCTGGGAGCGGGATTTAACGGGGCGGGGCTTATGGGAACTGGAAGAACAGATTGGCTGCAGATGTGTGATATGTTAGTGACTGGGGACTGGTAAGTGTGTTAGTGTGTGAGTGTGTAAGTGTTTAAATGTCTATTGGGTTAAATTTTTTGGCTTTGTGACATCGTGCCATCGTGTCATTGTGACGTTGAAAGTTTGAAAAGCCGAAACAGTAAATAATCCCTGACCCATCTGCATCTGAGCATAGCTTAAAGGATGCATCTTCTTTTGGGTAACTTGTTTGGGATGCATCAGTTTAGATTGTCATTCATCGGATGCATCATGCATTTTTCGTAAAAGCAGATGCATCCCTAAAGTTTACTTTCATCG
>JAAXZE010000180.1 GCA_012720075.1 Clostridia bacterium | reverse complement strand
CTGCAGCCGTCGTTAAATAATGAACCGATAATAAGCAATTTATTTACGGAAAATCAACCTATTGCCAGATTTTTCAATGATACCGGTCAAAATCAGGTAGTTAAAGAGCCTGAAATTACCCCCAAAGAGTTGCCTAATTTTATTTTAAAACAAATTTCCAATAATTTTAAATTTAATAAATTAACTGGTACTTCGGAATTAAGTATTAGACTTAGACCGGAAGAATTAGGCAAAGTTACCCTTCAATTACTGTCCCAGGACGGTCAGCTCAGCGTAAAAATTATTACTGAAAACATCCGTTCCATGGAAATCGTTGAACAGAATTTGGCCCATTTAAAACAAACTTTAGCCAATCAAGGCATTAAATGCACTGAAATTGAAGTGCAAGTTAATACCGATAGTACTTTTAATCAATTTATGGGCCAACAACAAAATGCCTTTAATCACACCAGACATAATCTTAGAAACAAAGCCAATTATTTAGGAGCTTACGGGAAAAATGAAATAACCCTTGAAGGAGTTGGCAAAGAAGAAACTATGTCCTTTGTCAGGCGTAATCCTGATGGGCTTGAATTATTTGCCTAGAAAGGAGGTTAGCAAATGCAGCTAGAGGGGATAAGCAGTAAAAGCGTTTTGGGACTGGTGCAGGAAAAAGATAATCAGACTTTGGGTAAGGATGATTTTCTAAAGTTATTGGTTACCCAGTTAAAATACCAGGACCCTTTAAATCCAATGGAGGACAAAGACTTTATTGCTCAAACGGCCCAGTTTTCGTCACTGGAACAGATGCAAAACTTAAATACTAATGTTAAGGAAGGGCTAAATAATTTAATAGGTTTACAATATGAATTACTACTTAATTTTACTTCCTGGCAATCAACCCTAAGTGGCTTAAATTTGATTGGAAAAGAAATTGTCGGTAAAGATGCAAAGGGTGAAAGCATTACAGGTATAGTGGAAAGGGTCAAGTTTACCGAGAAAGGTCCTTTTGTTTTAGTAAATGGTAAAGAAATAGCCTTAGTTGATATTATTGAAATTGGTTCTGCTACTACCCAGGAAAAAGAACCGGCTGTTAATGAAGGTGAAAAAGATGCATGACAAATTTTTTATTCAACAACAACCAATAAGGCCCATTTCTTCAACTGTAACCACCCATAAGGAGAAAGTAGCAGATAACGACCAAAAAAGCAGTTTCCAGGCTATTTTAGAGAAACAAATAGCCCAAAATCAGGAATTGAAGTTTTCCAAACATGCTCAAGACAGATTAAACCTACGAAATATTAAGTTAAGTTCGGAAGAGGTTTCCAAGCTTAACACAGCCGTTGAAAAGGCAGCCAATAAAGGTGCAAAAGAATCCTTAATATTAATGGACAACCTGGCTTTTGTGGTCAGCATTAAAAATAAGACCGTAATTACGGCTATTGATGGAGCAAATATTAAAGACAATGTTTTTACCAATATTGACAGTGCCATTGTTATCTAGGGCTGGACCTCTTTGAGGAAGCCCCATCCGCCGAACGACAGAAGCGGATAATTCAAAATTTCAAAGGAGGTCATTTTATTATGATGCGTTCATTATTTGCCGGTGTATCGGGTTTAAAAGTCCATCAAACAAGGATGGATGTCATAGGTAATAATATAGCCAATGTAAATACACCGGGCTTTAAAAGAAGTCGTGTTACCTTTCAGGAAATGTTAAACCAAACTATAAGAGGCGCTTCTTCTCCTCAGGGTGAAAGAGGAGGTACTAATCCAACTCAGATTGGACTAGGAGTTGCCTTAGGAAGCATAGATGTCATTCATGCCCCCGGTTCGCCCCAATCCACTGGAAAAACCCTGGATATGGCTATTGAAGGGGAAGGCTACTTTGTAGTCGGTTATGGTTCCAATAGATATTACACCCGGGCGGGGAATTTTGATTTTGACCTGCAAAACAATCTGGTAACCAGTAACGGTTATTATGTTCAAGGCTGGGTAGCCGATAGTGAAACCTTCCAATTGGTGACCGGAGACCCGTCGCAAATAAGGAATATCAATCTGGGTGATTTAGCCAGTAAAACCATTAATAAAGCCACCGAAAACATATCCATAGGCAAAAACTTGGATAGTCGGACCGTTGTTCAAACAGGGGTTACTACATATATTCCCCAAATAAGTTTAGTAGATATTACTGCTATCGATCCTAATGATCCGGAAACATATATTACAATTCAACTGCCCCAAAGTGCTGTTTTTGATGAAAACTTTTCCATTAGCGGAATAACCTATCAAACCTTAATAGCAAATCCGGATAAATGGGATTTTAATCCTACTACCGGTCAATTAGTAATTAAGGATCCATTCCCTATTAGTGAAGTACAGAGAATTGATTTAGTAGGTGCGACGAGTGGTGGTTTTACTCTCTCTTTTGGTGGACAAGAAACAACCTCAATAACTTTTGATAGCAACTTTGATGTTCTGGCAGCTAACATTCAAGCTGCTTTAGAGGCTCTTTCTAATATAGGAGCCGGCAATGTTCAAGTAATCAATAACGGTGACGGTTCTTTTGACGTTGTTTTCCCAGCCGGAAGTTTTTCAGACCCTGATGTGCCTGAGATGGTAATTGGTAGTTCGACCTTAGATATTATCCCTGCTATTACAGAAGAAACAAAAGGTTTGGTTACTTCATTAAGCCAAGATCCCCCGATAAATTTCAAAAAAGCCGACCACACCACACCAATTACCATTTTTGACAGTCAAGGGAACAGTCATGAAGCCAATGTTATTTATTATAAAAGTGCCGATAATAAATGGCTGGCCAATATTACCATTGATGGGAAATTGGTTCAGTTGAAATCTACTCCTTCCAATCCGCCCAATACAGAGTTTATTCATGAAATCGAATTTAATTCTAATGGCGAAATAATAAGCGGCACTACTATAAATATTACTTATAGCAACGGTGAATTTGGCACGGCAGTGGAACCTTTAAACATAGTATTTGATTTTTCTAACCTTACTCAGGTTGCCCTGGATACATCAGCTTTAGGTTTAAGCCAAGATGGTTTTGAACCCGGAAGTTTGGAAAGCATCAGTGTTGATACTACAGGGACAATAGTGGGGACTTACTCTAATGGGCAAAACATTGCCTTAGCTCAGGTTGCCATTGCTACCTTTACCAATCCCGGTGGTTTGTTGAAAACTGGGAACACTCTTTTTAAGGATTCCAAAAACTCCGGTGAACCTCAACTAGGAACTCCTGGAACTTCCGGTCGTGGAGTAATTAAGCCGGAAACCCTGGAGATGTCCAACGTTGATTTATCCCAAGAGTTTGTTGATATGATAATTACCCAAAGGGGTTTTCAGGCCAATTCCAGAATTATAACAACTTCAGATGAAATGCTTCAAGAACTGGTTAACCTGAAGAGATAATAATACGCCTTTTGATATTAAGTAAGGGGGAGTAGTCTCCCCTTACTCAGTATTAAGGAG
This sequence comes from Clostridia bacterium, assembly GCA_012720075.1. Lineage (GTDB taxonomy): Bacteria > Bacillota > Peptococcia > Peptococcales > BICA1-8 > JAAXZE01. Next base: position 2,267 of record JAAXZE010000180.1, on the reverse strand, counting down.
GAAAAAATGATTAAAGTTACCCGTTTTCAAGGAAAAGAATTTTATTTAAACAGTGACTTAATTGAATATATTGACTCCAACCCTGATACTGTAATAACCTTAACAAACGGGAAAAAATTTGTTATTCAAGAAAAACCGGAAGAGGTTGTAGAAAGAATAATACAATTTCGCAAAGAAATTAATTTGCCTGTAGTTAAGTAGGGGTTTGTAACGAGGTGAAGTTATGGATATTGCTACTTTTTTAGGGCTTTTTTCGGGGATTATCGTTATTGTAATTTCTATCCTTATAGAAGGCGGTTTAAGTAGCTTTTGGAGTATTTCATCATTATTTATTGTGCTTGGTGGGACATTGGCCGCTACCATGGTTAATTATCCGATGTCCCAATTTGTCGGAAGCATAAAAATAATGCAAATTGCTTTTAAAGATCAGGTAATAGAACCGGCGGAAACAATTAACACCATAGTAGCTTTTGCCGAGAAAGCCAGAAGGGAAGGGTTATTAGCTTTAGAAGCGGAAGCTGAGGCATTAGACGAACCTTTTTTAAAAAAAGGGATTCAATTAATAGTGGATGGAACTGATCCTGAACTGGTAAGGAGTATTCTGGAAACCGAATTGAATTTTGTTGAAGAAAGACATCGTCAAGGAGCCCAAATTTTTGAAAGCATGGGAGCCAGTGCACCGGCTTTTGGGATGATGGGTACTTTAATCGGGTTAATACTTATGTTAACTAATTTGGAGGATCCTTCCAAAATTGGACCAGGGATGGCCGTTGCCTTAATAACAACTTTTTATGGTTCGGTTCTGGCTAATTTGTTCTTTATACCTATAGCCGGAAAATTAAAGATAAGAAGCGGAAAAGAAATATTAAATAAAGAATTAATGCTGGAAGGGATTTTATCAATTCAGGCCGGAGAGAATCCCAGAATAGTGGCCGAAAAGATGAAATCATTTTTAAATCCGATCGAAAGAAATAAACTGGAACGAAAAAATGATGGTGATGTCTAATGGCCAGAAAAAGGAAAAAAGAAGAAACTAAAGGTCCTGGGGCTCCTCTCTGGATGCTGACCTATGGTGATATGATTACTCTGGTTTTAACCTTTTTCATTCTTTTGTACTCTTATTCAACTATAGATGTGGTTAAATGGAAACAGGTGGTTTCCTCCCTAAGGGGTTCTTTAGGAGTAATGAGAGGTGGCACTACCTTAAATGAAATAGAAATGGTAGGTCTGGGTCAACCGGATGAAAATTTAAATGACATAAAAGTTACAGCCGAGGATCTTGCTGATTTTGAAAAACTGCAGCAGGAAAAGATTGAGATGGAAGTTTTAAAAGCCACCTTAATTGACCAGTTGCATGAAGTTGACCAGAGGATTAGTGTAAGTACCGATGAAAGAGGTGTAGTTCTTCGCTTTGAAGACAGTGTTTTGTTTGACAAGGGGAAAGCGGATTTAAAGCCCAATTCCAGGGCAGTCTTAGATAAAGTTGGAAATATACTAAGTTCTTTGGATAATCACATCCGCATTGAAGGTCATACCGATGATTTGCCAATTCATACTGCTAAATTTCCTTCTAACTGGGAATTGTCGACCAGTCGTGCTACCAATGTTTTGCGGTATCTTTTGGAACACGGCCTTGATCCCAAAAAACTTTCTGCTGTAGGTTATGGTGAATACCATCCCATAGTTCCTAACAGCGACGAGGAAAGTAGACAAAAGAATCGGAGAGTTGATATAGTAATATTGCGGGATAGCATAGCCTTGCAGGAACCTAACGGTCAATAGGAGGTTTATTATAAATGGATACTCAAAAAAATGAAAATAATATTCAAGTCTATCCAAAAAGAAAATATGGCATGTACATAATAATAGGCTTGACTATCCTAATTTTATCTTTTAGCGGAGCATTTTTGGTAGGCAGAACTCTATTGGGTTCCCCGGGGGAAATGTCTCAAGGGGAACGAATAGGACCTTTTTTTGATAGCGCAGAATTTACAGTAAATATCGCTGAGACCAGTGGACGCAGATATTTAATGGTGCAGTTCTCTGCAGAAGTGGAAAACAAAGAAGTCCTGGAGGAGTTGCAAAACAAACTGCCTGTTTTCCAGGACAAAGTAATTATGGTTTTAAGCTCCCAAACTATTGAGGATTTAAGTTCTTCCGATGGTAAAGCAAAAATTAAACAAATGCTGATGGAAAATATTAATGAAATTTTGACTAAAGGAAAAGTATTAAATATCTTTTTCAATACTTTTGATGGAATTCCTATT
>JAAXZE010000179.1 GCA_012720075.1 Clostridia bacterium | reverse complement strand
CATTAAACGTCTTCTTTTGATTTTTTTCTCATGCTCAAACCTTTCAATCCCTGACATAGATATCCTCCTCACACAAAAATACAATATATATTTCAATATTCCAAATATAAAGGCCAGGCAGTAAAAACAAATAACCACCGACCCTTATATTTTTTGAATATTAAAAATATATCTCCACAACAAAACAATTTAGTTCTTCGAAAAATTCTATCTTTTTAATTTGTTCCTAAAGAAAAACATAAATGTACTGTTAATATTTATTTGATAATTTATAAATTATACATTAAGCAACCAAATCCTACTAAATTTTTCTTATCAAAAGTATTCGAGGTATTATTACTATTTAGCCGGCACATAAGTTTTTTTTATATTTGATGTATAAGTATATACTAGCAATTGTTTTCGGGAGAGTCAATTGTTTTATGTGAAATATTTTACTTTTAGAATGAGTTTTTTTAGTTTTTACTTTAGTTATTTTTACCTTCAAGGAAATTTTGGTATGTTAAAATAGAAATATAAAAGGAATTTATTAGGGAGGTTGAAAATGAATTTCTGGATTTATTTCAAAACCTTGTTAGAACAGTTTATTTTCAGCGAAAATATGTGGAGAATTCTAGGCGCTGTAGGAGTCATTATTCTCTCTTTCCTTTTTCGCAAGTTTTTTGTTCGATTAATACTGAATTTATTTAAGAAATTAACAACCAAAACGGAAACTAACATTGATGATATGCTTTTGGAGATTTTAGAAAAGCCGGCTCGATTAGCCTTTATTATCTTAGGTTTTTATCTGGCAGGCCAAATTATGGAGTTTTCACCCACTGTCGACATCTTTTTGGGCAGGGTGACCCGTTCTTTAATTCTCTTTGCCTTTTTCTGGGCAGCTTTCCGGGCTACCGATACCTTTAGTTTGATGTTTGAAAAGTTTACAAATAAAAAAGATGCAAAGTTAGATAATATGTTGCTTTCTTTTTTAAATAACAGTATCAAAATTGCCATAGCTATTATCGGAAGTGTTTCCGTAATTCAAGTGTGGTTTAAAGAAATAGCGGGAATCTTGACCGGTGTCGGCCTGGGGGGCTTGGTCCTGGCTTTGGCTGCCCAGGATACCGCTTCCAATATCTTTGGTAGTATTACTATCATGCTGGACCGCCCTTTTAACATAGGAGACTGGATTCAAACTCCCCATGTGGAAGGCACTGTAGAGGATATGGGATTTAGAAGCACCAGAGTAAGAACCTTCAGCCAATCCCTGGTAACAATCCCTAATTCGGTCTTGGCAAAAGATACTATTACCAATTGGTCCAAAATGGGCAAAAGAAGAATAACCTACAGTCTAGGCCTTACATACAATACAACGCCACAACAATTGACGGAGTGCATAACCCGTCTGAGGCAAATGTTAAAAGACCATCCCGAGGTTCACCCCGAAACCATTTATGTTTATTTTGAGAAGTTTGGCGAAAACAGTTTGGACATCTTCCTTTATTTCTTTACCAAAACCACCAACTGGCAAAAATATCTCGAAACCCGTGAAGATATCAATCTTAAGATCATGGATATCCTGAAAGACCTTGGATTGGAAGTAGCTATTCCTTCCAGAAGCATTTATATTGAAAACCCTGAAGCACTGAAAAAGGCTGTTGCCCAACAAACTGATTAGTCCGTTGGGTACAGCCGTTTTGCTTAAAGTAGGAAGATTTATAGTTGCATCCGATGAAAGCAAGCCTTTGGGGATGCATCCGCTTTTAAGGAAAATGGATGATGCATCCGATGCATGCCAATTTAAATTGATGTATTATGTAGTTCTACCAAGCTACAGTTCTAGCGTTCTACAGCAAAAAGGTTAAGGTTTCGCTTCGCTAGGTTAAGGTTGATATTAACGTGACATCGTGTCACAGTGTCACCGGGACGTGTAAATATTATTGATGCATCAGATGAAAGTAAGCCTTTGGGGATGCATCTGCTTTTAAGGAAAATGCATGATGCATCCGATGCATGCCAATTTAAATTGATGCATCACAAAAAGTTACCCAAAAGATGATGCATCCTTTAAGCTACACTAAGATGCAGATGCGTCAGGGTTTATTCACATGCATGGGATACAACCCAATAAGTTATCTTAAATCCAATCACACTTACACACTAACACACTTTCTTTGCCGTTCCCTTACTTATAGCACAACTCAATAACCAGATTTTCCATCAGCTCATTAGGATCTCCACCGCTGGATTTTAAAAGGAATTCCGTTTCCAAAAGCCGTTCTAAAGCCTTTGCCAGTTGTTCTTCGGTAAAGTTTCTCCCCTGGATAAGCACTTTTTTCAGAACAAAAGGTTGAATGGAAAGCTTCTCCCGAATATGTTTTTCCGAAAAACCCTGGCTAATCATATCCTTGGCCGCCAAAATTAAACGAAACTGCCGTACTAACAGATTGACCAGTTTCATCGGCGCTTCCCCCATAACCAAAGCGGTCTCTAAAAGTTCCAAAGCCTTTTTCCCTTTCTTTTCAGCAATACAGTCAATCAAGTTAAAAACATTGATCTCCGCATTTTTTGTAACTATATCCTGAACCATTTCCAAAGTAATAACCGGAGAGTCCTGACAATATAAAGCCAATTTCTCCAGCTCATTTTGAAGAACGGCCAGCCCCTCACCGGCTAGCAAAGCTATCAAATTAAAGGCTTCCCTATCCAAGGTTTTGCCTCTTTCTTTCAGGAAAGCCTGCACCCATTGTTCCAGGTTTTCCCCCGTTAGGCCGGAAAACTCGACAGTTTGCCCCCTCTCCTCCACTGCTTTATATATTTTCTTTCTCTTGTCAGGTTTTCCGATAATCCGAAAAATCAAACAGCATGATGTATTGGGATTGGCTAGATAATTTAGCAAAGGACCCTCATCAAACTTATTTTCCGGGTTATTGGCAGCCAAAAAATACACGGCATTATCAACAAAGGTAATTCGCTTTTCAGCCATAACCGGCAAAGTATTGGCCAAATCAATGACCTGACCGATGGTTGCCTTCTCTCCGTCAACCTTGTCAAAGTTAAAAGCCTCCAGTTCGGGAGGTAACAGTTTAGCTTTTAATTTTTCCAAATAATTATCCATTAAGAGCTTTTCCGTTCCGTAAAACAAATAAACAGGGGCCAACACACCCCTATTTATGCTGTTTAAAAATGCCCTTTGTTCCACACTAACCACTCCCAAAGACAGCGAACCCGGCTTCGCCGTTCCGACGTACCAACTTATAAAAGATTGCATCCGATGAAAGGAAATCTTTCGGGATGCATCTGCTCTAAAGTAAAATGCATGATGCATCCGATGCATGCCAATCTAAATTGGATGCATCACAAATAATATTACCCAAAAGATGATGCTTTCTTATTCAATCAAGAGATAAGTAACACAATATCACTTTAATAATCTAGTGATGGGTAAAACCTTAACTTTTTTTGTTGAACGGTAGAACTGTAGATACGGGGCAAAGCCCCTAAAGTTAGCGAAGCGTAAGCTAACCAACGAAGCTGGCGTAACCTTTAATCTGCTTTTCCAACATTCCAACTTTTTTAATACCTATATGAATTCATCCTTCTTGAGGTGCCAAACATGCTCCTTCTTCTGCGTTTTAAAAATTTCCTGGTTATTCTCACTATTATCTGCAAAATAAATAAGCCGGCCAAAGTATTAATAACCGCCCTGGTCCAATCAAAAGGCTTTTTAACTTCATTCTGACTTTTTACCGGAATTCGCTCCGTTTCCTTACCGTTAACACTGATTATTAACTCTCCCACAATCTTTTCGGCTTCTATCGGCAAGGACAAATCACCGAGAACAAGCCTTTTCTCAACCCGGTTTTCCTCATTATTGTTTACGGCAATAGAGACCGATCGGGACGGAACCAGATTGACTTCCTGGTTATTAGCGACTTTTAGAGTAGCTACAACCTCATCATTTTTTGTCAAGCTCATATTCTTAAAATTTGCAAAACCATATTCTAAAAGGGCTTTGGCATCATCCCAAATTCTCGCGTCACTGCTTCCTAAAATAACGGCAATTAACTCCTGATTATCCCGTTTGGCAGAGGCCACTAGGGTATAGCGGGCCGCTTTGGTATAACCGGATTTTATCCCCGTACTCCCCTCCATACGCCAAAGAAATTTATTGATATTTATCAACCTGGTTTGCCACTCTTCGCCTACCCAATCATAAACCTGTTCCTTGGCTAATTCCCGGAATTTGGGATTTTGCATGGCATATCTACCGATTAAAGCCAAATCATAAGCGGTGGTTAAATGATTATCATCGGTCAAACCGTGAGGATTGACAAAATTGGAATTTTTGGCCCCGATTTCTTTGGCCTTCTCATTCATCATTTGGGCAAACCTTTCTGCCGAGCCGGCGATATGCTCGGCAATAGCTAAAGCTGCGTCATTGGCTGAATGAACCATGGCTGCATGCAAAAGCTTTTCCAATTCAATTTTTTCTCCTTCCCGAAGATAGATCTTTGTCCCCTCAACCAGAGGGACATTTTTGCTGATGGTAACTATATCTTCTAAATTGCCTTTTTCCAAAGCAATGATGGTTGTCAAAATTTTGGTAGTACTGGCCGGATGCAGCTTAGTATCATATTCTTTGCCATATAAAACCTGTCCCGTTTCTTCATCCACAAGTATGTAAGCATCTCCTTCAATATTCGGCCCTGCCCACAACATAGTACTTAATCCGACTGTAAATAGCAGTAGTGCTAAGAGCATTATCAAGACTTTCTGCAAACCCATCACCTCATGAAAGAACTTTATTTCTATAATATTATAGCATAAAGCATTGTTTTATAGGGCAAGTAGATTATGTAAAGAAATGCACAGCTGAATAGCTTTAAGGCGACTTTTTAGGATGTATTCCATGAATGTAAAATAATTGCTGACGCATCTGCATCAGGATATAACTTAAAGGATAAATTATCAAAGCAATTGAGAATTGAGAATGGAGAGCGAAGCGAAACCTTAACCTTTTTTATTTCACATCATCATGCAGTATAGCCCGGCCTTTTTCACTTTCCATTCTCCATTCTCAACTCTCAATTATCTGCCAGCATTGTTTTCACCCAAAGTTTCTCTCCATCGGAAGAAAAGATTACGGCTCCCTGCCGGTCGGTTCTATAAATATGTGCGCCTACAGCCTTCAAACCCTCTAAAACTTCGATATGGGGGTGGCCGTACCGGTTCTCCCTTCCGGCAGAAATTACAGCCACTTTTGGTTTTATCCCTTGATAAAAACTTTCCGCAAATGACCCCCTGCTGCCATGGTGGGGGATTTTTATAACTTCTATTTCCCGGTTCAGGGGTAATAGCCCATCCAAAATTTCCTTATCAACATCGCCGGTAAAAAGGAAATCCAGGTTATTATAAGCGCAGTTGATAATTAATGAGGCGTTATTAACACTCAAACCCTGATAATCTTGCCCCGGGGCAAGGACCTGAAAATTAATTCCCGGTCGAAGCCTTAAATTTACCCCTTTCCTGCCTTCCACTATCCTGGTCTTCTTTTCCCGGGCCAAAGTCTTTAATTGCCGGAGTTCTTCACTTTGCTCAACATCGGGAGGAACTAGAATAGTATCCACCTTAAACTCCTTTAAAACAGTAAACAGTCCGTTGATATGGTCGGTATCGGGATGGGAAAGAATAACCAGCGCAATCTTGTTAACCCCTTTATAGCGAAGATATTGGGAAACAGTAGTACTGCCCGGTCCACCGTCAACCACAACATACTGGTTATAGGGGGTTTTAAGCACTACCCCGTCACCCTGCCCTACGTCCAAAAAAGCTACTTCCAGGTTTCGATCCTTAGGAACGGTTCCCGCCCAAAATAACAAGAGGAGAATAAAAATAAGCACCGGCACCGGCTTAATCCTAACGGGTATTTTAGCAATTACTTCTTTAAATCTATCTATCTCCTTTAAAAGGATAAGAGCCAAATAATACAAAAAGACCGCAATAAGAGGAGGTCTGGGCAGATAAATATGGCCTTCGGAAAACCAACGGGTAAAACTTTCTATAAAAAAGATTTGCCAATAAGCCAAACCTCCAGCCAAATAAATAAAAGGCTGAGAAATTATTCCCAAGGGAGCAAAAATAACGGCTATGAATAATAAAGGCACCAGAAGAGAAACTACAGGCACTACAATAAGATTGATTAAAGGCGACAGGAGAGATACGGTATTAAAATGATAAAGGGTTATAAACATTGAGGCTAAATGGGCAGCTATAGGCACCGCCAAAACCAGAGCCGCCTTTTGAGGCAAAAAGGCAAACAGCCTTGAGACTAAAGGAGTAAGAAAATAGAGCCCCCAGGTGGTGATAAAAGATAATTGAAAACCGGCATTAAACAAAGTAAAAGGGTTAGACAAAATGATTATTAAAGCAGCCACCGCCAAAATAGTATAAAAATCTTTAAATTTCAGCCATTTGACAGCCAAAAGCCCTAAAATTCCCATGATTATTGCTCTGTTTACGGAAGGCGTAAAACCCACCAGCAAACCAAAACTGCCCAATAATACGGCTGCACCGATAATAGTTGGCCAAGAGGGAAGTTTAACAAGCCGGGCGCCAATTAAATAAAAAGCCAAAAGAACGGCTACATGCTGCCCCGAAACGGCAAAAATATGAGCAATGCCCAGCTTTTGGGATGTTAAATAAAAATCGTCATCCATGGCTTTTTTATCGCCCAGGAGAATCCCCAACAAAATTCCGCCTTCCTCTTGCGGCAGATGGTCATTAATTAATTGGTAGATTTTTTCCCGGGCAACGGCGGTATATTTTTTTAACCCCTTAGCCTCTCTCAGTATTTCCCCTTTTTGACCGGCATCAAGGATATAGCCTACTCCGTTTTGTCGCCAGTAATCCCGCTGGGAAAAACCGCCGGGATTTACCTGGGGGAGAGGAGACTTCAATCGTCCTGCAAATCTGACCACATCACCCCAACCATAGTTATTGGTATCCCCCCAAACGGTCTCTACCGCTACCTTGGCCGAAGTATCTAAAAGCATGCCGTCAATATCCGTTATATTTATAACAACCTGATAGTCTCTGGGGATTATTTCGGCAACCTGACCGGTAACGGTGATGTTTTGTTCAGTCCAGGGGTCCAAACTGTATAACCGGGACTCATACCGGTCAATCCATGCAAGGCCTGCCGCAAAAAAAAGGGAAATAAGAAGAATATTTACTGCTTGTTTCTTGGTTAAATAAACAATAGGCAATAATAAGCTTAAGCCGACTAAAAATCCTAAAGACCACCGGTAATTTAAATATGAATAATACCCCGCAATTATGCCCAGGATAAAGAGCAAGGTAGCCCAAACCAGTTTTCTGGACAAATTTAAATCATTTTTAAACAGCCCCATCTTCTCCTCGCAAATCAAGCAGAGAATTTTTTAAGTTTATACGAGCTTTAGCAACAAAAATCCTGCTCTTTCTGTTTCCATAAAAAAATAAACGGCATAAGCCGTTTCAGACTGTCGACAAAGTTATTAAAAAAGGCTATGAGATTTATTATCATAAGAAAAGCATTAGCGAGTTTTTATAAAAAGAAAGAAGGTGCCTGAGGATTAGAATTATCAACTGTTTAATCCGGCACTTAATTGAAACTATAATTTTGTATCTTTTAAAAATAATAAATAATAAATATAAATAAAAGAATAATTAAGAACGTAACTATATTTTCAATTAAGTGCCGGGGAGTTTTGATAATTCCCGAAGCCACCGAGTTCATTCCTTACAATTGTTTGAGCTAGCTTTTCGTTTAAAATAAATTTGGTTTGTCAATCATGACCACCCGCTCAGCGGGTGGTTTGCTCTCGCCCTATAAGGGCGGTTACTAGGCTGAGCCTAAAGGCTCGCTGAATAGTCCGCCAACCGCACATTTTTTCAAGCAACCCCTAAAGGGGTTCT
>JAAXZE010000178.1 GCA_012720075.1 Clostridia bacterium | reverse complement strand
AATCTCGCTAAGGCTTTTCTTATGATAATAAATCTCAAAGTCTTTTTTGCTACATATTTAATAATAACTTTGTCGACAGTATGAGTAACCAAAAGTTACTCTTTTTTGTATAAAAAAGGCCTTTATTGTTAAAAATGTTAAATGTGTTTATTTATTAATAAAATATTGAGGAGGCAAAATGGTTAAGATAGGAATTCCGCGGGCATTAAGCTATTATAAATATTTTCCACTTTGGAAGGCTTTTTTTTTAAACCTTGGGGCGGAGGTTGTGGTTTCCCCTCCCACTAAAAAGAGAATGTTGGATTTGGGCTCAAGATATGTGGTCGATGAAGTATGCTTGCCTGTTAAAGTTTATTTCGGACATGTAAATTACTTAAAAGATAAAGTTGATTTTTTGTTTACGCCAAGGGTTGTCAGTGTAGAAAAAGGACAATATTCCTGCCCTAAATTTTTGGGGATTCCGGATATGCTGAAAAACATAGACAATTTACCTCCGTTAATAGGCCCTACCGTTGATTTGACAAAAAAGGACAGGACTGTCTTTAATACTGTTTATGAAGTCGGCAAAATGTTATCCCAAAATAAATACCGTATTTCTATGGCCTGGTTTCAAGCTGTTAAAAGTCAGGCAAAATTTACTCAACAATGGCTGGCTCAAAGTTTCCCCCAAGAGCTTAAAGCACCCAGGGTCCCCAAAGAAAAAAGCCATCTAAATGTATGTGTTATTGGCCATGAATATATACTTTTTGATTCCTTTTTAAGCATGAATCTGCTGGAAAAGTTGGCTAATCTTAATATCACTGTTTTTACCAGTGAGATGCTATCCCGGAAGGTTATAAATAATGAGCTCAGAGATTATCCGAAGAAAATATTTTGGGATTTTGCCAGGGACTCTTTGGGTGCTGCCTATTATTACAGCAAACAGGAAGATATTGCGGGATTTATAAATATTAGCTCCTTCGGCTGTGGGCCTGATTCTATGAGTAACAGCATGATAATGCATTATTTGAAAACCTGCGGCAATAAACCTTTGCTAAATCTGGTTATAGATGAGCACACCGGTGAAGCGGGGCTTAATACAAGGATTGAAGCCTTTTATGACCTTTTGCGAAGAAAGGCGGTTTGAATCATGAAAATTACTTTTCCCCATATGGGCAATATGTATATACCGGTAAAAGCATTATTGGAATATTTAGATTTGGAGGTTGTAGTTCCGCCTTTTTCCAGTCAAAGAACATTAAATCTGGGCATCAAGTACGGCCACGAATTTGCCTGTTTGCCGTTAAAAATTAACCTTGGTAATTTTATTGAAGCCAAAGAACTTGGTGCCGATACCATAATTATGGCCGGAGGCGTAGGTCCTTGCCGTTTTGGTTTATACGCTCAGGTTGAAAGGGAGATTTTAACTGAATTAGGGTATGATTACGACAGTTTGGTTTTGGAACCTCCTGATAAACACCTGTTGCAGTTTGTTAACCGGGTGAGAAAAATTATCGGAGCCAATTCCTGGTGGAAGGTTATCGAAGCTATAAAATTTGCCTATGAAAAAGCCTACGCCGTTGATTTGATAGAAAAAAACGTGCAATACCTGCGACCCAGGGAAAAGAAAGTCGGTATTGTTGACCGGATTTATAATCACACCTTGGCTACAATTAATGAAGCCCAAAGCTACCAAAGCCTCTATGAAGCCACAAATTTAGGACTGTTAAAACTGGAACAGGTTCCCCGGAAATCCGATGAAACAGTTATCCGCATTGGGTTAGTCGGAGAAATCTATACTCTTTTAGAACCTTTTGTCAATTTCGATATTGAAAGGGAGTTGGGCAAATTAGGGGTCCATGTCACCCGTTCCCTGTATTTGAGTGAATGGATAAACAGTCACCTCTTAATGAATATTTCCAAAAGGATAAAACCCAAACCTTTTGCCCAGTTGGCCAAACCCTATTTAAACTATTTTGTCGGCGGTCATGGTCGGGAAACGGTCGGTTATGCCGTTGGCTTTGCCCAAGAGGGTTATGACGGGATTATTCAAATTGCCCCTTTAACTTGTATGCCGGAGATTGTTGCCCATACCATCTTGCCAAGGATAAGGGAAGATTATCAAATTCCCGTCTTGACACTATATGTTGACGAACAGTCGGGCAAGGCAGGTATGATAACAAGGCTGGAGGCTTTTGTTGACTTAATTAGACGGCAAAAAGGCAATCAACAAAAAAGGAGGGCCGCTCAATGAATCTTTACTTGGGTATTGATGTAGGTTCGGTCAGTACAAATCTGGTCTTAATTGACGATAACCAAAAAGTACGCTACCCATATTATTTAAGAACCCGGGGCAGACCGATTGAGGCTTTGAAAAAAGGATTAATAGAAATGCTCACTTCCCTGGGACCTGGAACAAAAATTAAAGCTGCCGGTACGACAGGCAGCGGCCGACAACTGGCTGGGATGATTGTTGGGGCCGATGTAGTTAAAAATGAAATAACAGCTCATGCGGTAGCCGCCGTCAGCCTTATTCCCGATGTTCATTCGGTGTTAGAAATAGGAGGACAGGATTCCAAAATAATAATTATTGAAAACGGAGTGGTTGCGGATTTTGCCATGAATACCGTTTGTGCCGCCGGCACCGGCTCCTTCCTTGATCAGCAGGCTGCCCGTTTGGGATTATCCATAGAAGAGTTTTCCCATTTGGCTTTGAAAGCCAAAAATCCGGTAAGGATTGCCGGAAGGTGTTCGGTTTTTGCTGAGAGCGATATGATACATAAACAGCAGATGGGCCATAGTCTTCCCGATATTATTGCCGGGTTATGCGATGCTTTAACCCGAAACTATCTAAATAACGTCGGAAAAGGGAAAGATATTAAGCCGCCGGTTATCTTTCAAGGAGGCGTTGCCGCCAATCCCGGCATTAAAGTTGCATTTGAAAAAGCTTTAGGGGTAGAAATTATTGTTCCGGAATATTATAGTGTAATGGGAGCCCTCGGCGCAGCAATTTTAGCCAAAGAAGCCATAGCGGAAAAAGAAAGAACCGAATTTAAAGGAGTTGCTTTAATAAATTCGGAATTTAATACTTCGTCCTTTGAATGTCAGGGCTGCCCCAATGTTTGTGAAGTAATAGAGTTGTATGAAAACGGTTTAATTAAAGCCCGTTGGGGTGATAAGTGCAATAAATGGACCGATGCCTTAAATGTTTACCAGGAAATAAGCTAAAAAAGCTCTGAGATTTATTATTCGAAAAGGGATTTGCGAGATAGAATAAAAAGAACGCAGGTGGCTGAGGATTAGAATTATCAACTGTTTGTCCCGAAGCCGCCGAGTTCATTCATTTTAGTTGTTTGAGCTAGCTTTTTGTTGATAATAAATATCGTTTGTCAACAAGCTGGAGATGTTTTTACATCTCTTTTTTTCATTTTAGGGCCATGTGTTATAATTAATACATATTCACTATTGGAAAAGAAGGTATTTATGCTGGATTTTTGCAACCATCTGGATGAAAATAAAAACCGAATACTGAAACAAACGGCCCTTTTAGCCGATGATTTGGGGTATAAAATTTATTTGGTGGGAGGAACGGTTCGGGACATTATTCTTAATAAAGAGCCGTTAGATATTGATTTGGTGCTGGAAGGAAATGCCTTGGAGTTTGCCAGGATTTTGCAGCGCTGTTTAGGCGGAGAACTGAAAACCCACGAACAATTCCTGACTGCCACCATAAATTGGCCTGATTTTTCCCTGGACCTAATTTCAGCCCGGAAAGAAATTTATAAAAGTTATGGTTCATTGCCGGAAATATCCTTGGGAAATATAACGGATGATCTTAAACGCAGGGATTTTACCATTAATGCCATGGCCGTTTATCTAATGGACGGCAAGTTATTAGATCCTTTTGGCGGCATAGATGATCTTAAGAAGGGATTAGTAAGAATATTACATAAAAATAGTTTTAAAGAAGATCCTACTCGGATTTTGCGGGCGGCCAGGTATTTAGCCAGATTAAAATTTAAGCTGGAAAAGTCAACTTATAAGGAAATAAAAAAAGCCAAAGTTTATTTAACGGATGTTTCTTCCAGTCGAAAGAAAAATGAGTTTATAAAAATAGCCAATGAAAAAGGAGGTTTAAAAGCCCTAAAACTCCTGGAAGGGTGGGGAGTTTTGCCTTATATTTTGCCAGGGGTAAAATTAAAAAAAATAAATAAAAGCTTTATGGATTATTTCAATGTTAATATTGGCTTAAAAGAAAAATGGCTTATTTTATTAATGGCTATATACTGGCAAACTGCCGACCAATTGCAGGATATTCTAAAGGTTAGATTTGATTTAACCAACAAGGAAAAGCAGTGTTTGGAATGGTTAATTAACAATAAAGCCTTGCTGTTGAGGCTGACTAAAAGCGATATTAAGCTATCCTTTCTGAATATCCATCGATTGTTATACAATACTCCTCCGGAAATAGAAGTTTTTTTGCTTTGGCTGTTAGGAGAGAAAAGAAAATTATATTTAAAAGAAATCAAGATGGCCCGACAGCAAATTAAATTGCCTCTTAGCGGAAAAGATTTATTGGAGCAGGGTGTTCCCCCCGGACCAATGGTGGGAGAGCTTCTCAGCGCTTTAGAAGACCAAATCTTGTTGGGAAAAATCTCTTCCAGGGACGAAGCTTTGAAGTGGCTGGAAACCCGGCTGGAAAATTAAGGACGGTTAGTAGTGATCTATTGTTTTAAAGGGATTTTACTTTTGTAACGCGAATATAAATGAAAAAATTGCTATAAAACAGGTGCACTATGCTAAATAACAATAAATACGAAATAAAATTGGAAAATTTCCAGGGACCCTTAGATTTACTTCTGCATTTAATTGAAAAAAACCAGATTAATATTTATGATATTCCCATAGCTAAAATAACTGATCAATATTTAAGCTATATTGAATCAATTGATTATTTGGATTTAGATTGGGCCAGCGAGTTTTTGGTGATGGCTGCAACCTTGTTAGCCATTAAAGCCAGGATGCTTCTTCCCAAGCCTCCCCAAATAGTAGAGGAAGAAGAGAATGACCCCCGGGAGGAATTGGTGGTTCGATTATTGGAGTATAAGCACTTTAAAGAAGCCGCTCTGTTTTTACAAGAAAAAGAAAGAGAAATGCTGAAAGTATTTTTAAGAAAACTGGATGAAGGAGAGTTCTTAAAGAGATTTGCTCCCCAGAATCCGGTTGAAAACCTGACGGTCAATGATTTGTTTAAAGCCTTCAAAGTTATACTGGAAAAAAAGGAAGAACCGGAGCCAACCTATCAAATATCCCGTGAGGAAATATCCATACAGGAATGCATGGCAGATATTATGAATAAATTAACTTTAAACAGAAAAATAACTTTTAACGATTTATTTATTGATAATGCCAGCCGGTTAAGAATAATAGTAACCTTTTTGGCTCTCTTAGAATTAATTAGGCTTAAAAAAGTCGGTTTTTTTCAAAAAGATGCTTTCGGAAAAATTATTATTTTTCTTAGAGATGAATGTTTATAAGGAGAGAAGGACGTGTTGTTCTCAGAAGATATTAAGGCTGCCGTTGAAAGTTTGTTATTTATCAGTCCCGAGCCGTTATCTGTTTTAGATATTAGTAAATTGGTTAATATCGAACCTAAGGATGTGGAACAGATAATTCTGGAAATTCAAGAAGAGTATAAAAAAGCAACTCATGGTTTTCATCTTATTGAACTGGCCGGGGGGTATATTTTTGCCACCAAAGAAAAATATGAACCATTTGTTGAAAAACTCCTCAAACCCCAATTAAGTACCCTCTCCCATGCCGCTTTAGAGACCTTAGCCATCATAGCTTACAAACAGCCCGTTACCAGGAGCGAGATTGAGGCCATTCGGGGGGTAAAGGTTGATAAAATTTTAACAACATTAGTTGAGAAAAATTTGATTGAGGAAGTGGGGAGAAAGGAGGGGCCGGGCCGGCCAATAATCTACGGTACTACCAAAGATTTTTTGAAATATTTCGGTTTAAAAGAATTGTCTCAGTTGCCTGAATATCACAAGTTAATAGAAAAAACAGCACAAGACGAAGATTAGAAAAGGCCCTTTTCTTAAGTTTGCATAATTAATGATTTTTCCTTACCGTATAATTATAGGTATTTTTGCCAAAATAAGGCTATAGAGAGGTGAGCTTTTTGGCAATCTACCTATTTTTTGTTTTTATAGCTTTAATTTTATTAGCCTTTATTCCTATTCAAATTCATATAACATACCAACGTATTGATAAAAGGGCCAAGTTAAAAATAGTGGTGAAAGTTTTTTTTATTACAATCTGCAAAACAATCCCGACACCTGTGGCCAAAGTTTTTTCTTTGCTGGCCCGTCCCAAATATAATGTCAAAAACATTAAGGAGTCTTTAAAAGCCAATAAACTGCCGGAAAGAAATTGGCTTCTTGTAATACGACGCATGAATATCTGGCTGCCCCGAGTGGTGCAAATCATCTATCACGGGCTAAAATTGACGGCTGCTTTATTAAAGCCCATAAAGTGCAAAAAACTCAATATTTATACCAAAATAGGCCTCCATAACCCTTCGCAGACCGGTATTGTCTACGGTTCCCTTTGGGCCGGATATAGTTTTATCATTTCCCAATTATCCAAGTGGATGGTATTACAGCCTGAAACTCCCGTTATTAAAATAGAGCCTGATTTTAATGCCCCCAAGGTTCATTTGGAATATGATTGCATAATTGCCTTTCCCTTGGGCCATATTATTATTGTCTTAATTCAAACATTGCGTTTTATCCGGGTAAGTTCTTATTTGTTTAAGGGGATCTCTTTGTGAAAATAAACAGAGGAGGTTTGGTTTATGGGCACTCACCCCATTGAAGGTTTGATGAAAACCGCCATGGAAAGCATAAAAGAGATGGTTGACGTAAATACCGTTGTTGGTGATGCCGTTGAAGCCAACAATGGTACGGTTATTATACCCGTTTCTAAAGTTTTTTGCGGTTTTGCCGCCGGCGGCGGTGAATTTGAAACGGCAGGCGGAGGAAATAATCAGGAAAATCAAGGGCTGCCCTTTGGAGGAGGTTCCGGCGCCGGGGTATCGGTGCAGCCAGTGGGTTTTTTAGTGGTAACCAAAGAAGAGGTAAGATTTTTAGCTGTGGACGGCAACCCGGTAGTTGATCGGCTTATCGACTTAGCTCCTAATCTGGTCAATCAATTACATAACTTAATTAATAAAAAAGAAAAAGCCGACAACTGTGAAGAAATTGAACCGGCCGGCGAATTTGCAGGTGCCAAGTAAAATATTTTAAAAAAATTATTTAATAAAATCTGTTCTCTTGGAGAGCAGATTTTTTTGTTCTATCAATACTAAATTATTCATAGGTATCTAAGAGAAGAGAATTTACCGGAGTGGAAGCAATGATTAATTTGATTTGGCTTTTGTTGATAGTTGTCGGAATATTGGTTGCCGCCTTCAGAGGTCAACCGGAAATAATAACCGATACTGTCCTCCATGCCGCCAATTTAGGGGTTAAATACTCTTTTGACTTAATTGGTTTGATGACTTTTTGGTTAGGAATAATGCGTTTAGGTGAAAAGGCCGGGTTGGTTAATATTTTGGCCAAAATAATAAAGCCCATTACCAAGGTTCTTTTTCCCAGTGTTCCCCCTGATCATCCTGCAATGGGCGCTATTTTATTAAACATTAGCGCCAATGCGCTGGGGTTGGGTAATGCGGCAACTCCTTTCGGCTTAAAAGCCATGCAAGAGTTGCATATCTTAAACAATAAATCCGATGAGGCCAGTGATGCCATGATCACCTTTTTGGCCATCAATACATCCTGTATAGTCATAGTTCCGGCAACGATCATTGGTGTTAGGGTAGCAGCGGGTTCCCTTAATCCTACCGAAATTGTGGGAACCACATTATTTGCAACCTTAGTCGGAATGGTTTTGGCCTTAACCGCCGACAAACTGTTTCGAGTATTTACTGGGAAGGGTTGATAATGGGTGCTGGAATTCTTTATTAACGTTATTTCCAAATGGACTATCCCCATTTTAATATTTTTCATTCCTGTTTTTGCTTATTTTAGAGGTGTAAAAGTTTATGAAGAGTTTATCAAAGGGGCTGAAGAGGGTTTTAAAATAGCCGTCAATTTAATACCTTATCTGGTTGCAATGCTGGTGGCCATAGGCATTTTTCGCAATTCGGGAGCTATGAATATTGTGGTGCAAGCCATTAGGCCGCTTCTTGAATTACTGGGTATCCCCGGAGAAATCCTGCCGCTGGCCATAATGCGGCCCTTGTCGGGGGGAGGCGCCCTGGGTATTGCCACCGAGCTAATTAATACTTACGGACCGGATTCCCTTATAGGGAGAATGGCGTCAACCATGCAGGGAAGCTCCGATACTACCTTCTTTGTTTTAACGGTTTATTTTGGTTCTGTTGGGATCAGCAAATACCGGCATGCCTTATGGGTAGGACTAATCGCTGATTTTTCTTCCTTTTTTGCGGCGGTTTATATAGTCAACAAAATTTTTGGATAAAATATGGTAAAATACTTAGAGAAAAACAAACAATTGGAGAGGAAAAAGTGGAAAGACTGCAAAAATTTTTGGCCCATGCCGGTGTCGCTTCCAGGAGAAGCTGTGAAGAATTAATACTTCAGGGCAGAGTTAAGGTTAATGGAAAAGTCATCACAGCTTTAGGAACAAAAATCGACCCTCAAAAGGATATAGTTGAAATTGACGGGAAAAGGGTAAAAAAAGAAGAAAAAAAAGTATATGTTCTGCTTAATAAACCTGCCGGTTATGTAACCACCAGTAAAGATCCCCAAGGAAGACCCACCGTATTGGATTTAATCAAAGATATTAATGAGAGGATTTATCCTGTAGGCCGTTTGGATTATGAAACGGAAGGTCTTCTTTTATTAACCAATGACGGTGAACTATCCTTTCGTTTAACCCACCCTAAATATAAAGTTGAAAAGGTCTACCAAGCCCTGGTTAAAGGAATCCCTGATGAATCGGATTTAGAAAAACTCAGGAAAGGAATAAGGCTGGAAGATGGAATAACCCATCCGGCAAAAGTAAAAATTTTGCAAAAAGGAAGCAATTCTACCCTTTTGGAACTGATTATTCATGAAGGCAGAAACCGTCAGGTTCGAAGGATGTGCGAAGCCATCAACCATCCTGTTTTAAGTTTAAAAAGAATTAAAATAGGGTTCTTAAGTTTAGGCTCTCTTCCTAAAGGGAAATTTCGGCCGCTTACCCCGGAAGAAGTAAAACTTTTGAAAATGAGGGTGGGATTAGTGTAAGATTATTGGTCTCAATTTTTACTAATAAATAATATTTTTTTTGCTAATTATCATAAAATAAATAATATTTTTT
>JAAXZE010000013.1 GCA_012720075.1 Clostridia bacterium | reverse complement strand
TTTTTATAATATTTTAAACAGAATAAGTTTTAATTTTTATAAAAAAATAGACAATCTCCACGGGAAATTTTATATAAAAGCATAAAAAAACTCCAAGAAACCTTTCCTGGTCCTTGGAGTTTTATTATTAACTTCTTCTCGGCTTAGAAAAGTTTAATATGGCTTCCCTCACTATTTTTGCCGCCAAAAGGGCGGTGCGGTCCGAATGGTCATTGGGAGGAGACACTTCCACAATGTCCATGGCCACCACGTTTAAATCTTTCATGCAAAATATGGCTTCTAAAATCTCCCGGGAAGAGCAGCCTCCCGGCTCAGGGGTACCGGTTCCCGGCGCAAAGGCCGGGTCAACCACATCAATATCCAAGGTAATATAAACGGGTCTTTGTCCCAATTGCCGCACTACCTCCTGCAAGGGAGGCAATACCTGGTTGATATACATGTGGGTATATTTCATCCCGTATTCATATTCCGACTTTTCGCCGGAACGAATGCCAAACTGGTAGACATTTTCAGGACCGATTTTATCGCAGACCTTGCGGATAACGGTAGCATGGGAATAATCCTCCCCATAATAACTTTCCCGCAAATCGGCATGGGCATCAAAGTGCAGCACCGCCAGATCAGGGTATTTGTCGGCATATCCCTTGATCAAAGGCCAGCTGATCAGGTGCTCCCCGCCCAAATAAATTGCCAGTTTATCATCATTGATAACGGCCTTGGCTGTCTGCTCGATTATTTCCAGGCTTTTGGCCACATTGCCAAAAGGCAAGGCCAAATCGCCTCCGTCATAAAAACAATAGTCCCTTAAGTCTTTATTGGATTGGAAGCTGTACTCTTCCAATCCATAGGATACGGTCCGGATCTGCTGCGGGCCCATTCTGGTGCCCGGTTTAAAACTGACGGTAAAATCCATGGGAACACCGATAATTAAGGTATCGGCTTCTTCCGGTTTATCACAGCCGGCAATAAAACCGGCGTTTTTTTCTAAAAAATCGTACATTCTTTGTTTCCTCCGCACCCTAGCCGATTATTTTTTGTACGAAAGGCGGCAGATTAAAGGCACTGAAGTGGATATCCGGCGTATAATACTTGGTATTGGTATCGGCAATTTGCCCTTTATCTACCTTTAATGGGTCGTATTTCTTCGAGCCCATGGTAAAGGACCATAATCCCGTTGGATATGTAGGCACATTGGCCAAATACAGTTTGGCGATGGGGAAGATACGCTTGACATCATTATAAATTCTACTAATAAGATCTTCATTCACCCAAGGGGACTCGGTTTGGGCAACAAATAAGCCATCGTCTTTCAAGGCTTCAAAAATGCCTTGATAAAATTCTTTGGCAAATAAACCTACGGCAGGTCCGATGGGGTCCGTTGAATCCACCAAAATTACGTCATAGGTATTTTTAGTTTCCTGGATGTGTTTAATGCCGTCGGCTACTAAAATATTTACTTTTGGGTCATTAAGGGAGCAGGAAATTTCCGGCAGGTATTTCTTACTGACCTCGATT
This sequence comes from Clostridia bacterium, assembly GCA_012720075.1. Classification (GTDB taxonomy): domain Bacteria; phylum Bacillota; class Peptococcia; order Peptococcales; family BICA1-8; genus JAAXZE01. Next base: position 6,588 of record JAAXZE010000013.1, on the reverse strand, counting down.
ACTTGTCCATCAATTTCGCAAAGGGTAGCCTTTTCTACTTTTGGATGTTTTACTATTTCTCTGATGGCACCGCCGTCACCACCGCCGATAACCAGAACATTTTTAGGACTGGGGTGGGTGTTTAATGCCGGCAAAGAAATCATTTCATGGTAAACAAACTCATCTTTGATAGTGGTCATTATAATACCGTCCAAAAGCAGCATCCTGCCAAAATCATAGGTATCCACCATGCTGATTTCTTGGAATTCACTTTTTTCCAAATGCAAGGTTTCCTTTACTTTTAAGGAAATCGCCAAGTTATTTGTTTGCAGTTCCGTAAACCATAAACCTTTCATTTTCACCACTCCTCTTCTCTTTTAATACCACAATGGAACTGCCGCCACACAGCAGCCGATTTTTTCAACCCTATGCTCAACGGCCGATATTTTTATTTCTTTAAGTTCCATTTTGCGCTTGACAAAGGCCTCTTGGACCATTTTTTCTATTTTACTTTCTATTTCTTCTTTAGTACAGAGGTCAGTCCGCTCCATAATGATCCCGAAGCTGTTTTCACTAATACCTACAGCCACAGCGGCTGAAATAATCTGTCCCGGTTTTTCGGAAATAATCATCCCGAAGGCCGTTGGAACAATGGCGCCGAAAGGCAGCTCAAGACCGGGAGAATACTGGGCATTGGGCGGAAGAATACTGCTTACTTTCAGTAAATTGATATTGCCGATACCTGCGTCTAATAAAGCTGCGTCAAAAGCCGTTAACTCGCTGTCTCCTTCACCGCTGCCGGTGGTTAAAAAGTACTTTTTTGGGGTAGGTAGCATAACCGTTGCCTCCATTCACTTATTATATATCAGAATGATAAATTTTACATTAAATTGCATTATTTACTACCTGAATTTAAGTTAACCTGTAAAACAGGTTTATTTTAGGTTGTCCCAAATTTACAATTTAAATCCACGCAAAATAAAAAGGGCCGTCGCAATATGGGCCCAATTTTCATTTTTAACATGTCACTTTGTTACTTTACCAACAAGCACTCTTTTTTCCGGGACAAACGGCGACTTAATTCCTTGGATACAATTTGCATAATTTCTGCCAGCTGTTCATTTTTTAAGTTTTTTATCCTGTGTTCCAGGTGGTTTAAGTTCAGTTCCCCATAATTATCGGCTGTTTGGGGTTCAAGATAATATCTTCTGACCGATGTTATAGTATAACGGTAATTGCAAAAGGGACAGGTAAAAAAATCACCGTCATTGGCTGACTGAACCAGAGTAATAGCTTTGCAGATAGGACATCTTAATCCTTCCATGGCTTTTACCTCCTATTTTTGAGTTTGCTAAATAGTTTATGTTTCAACAAGGAAAATGTTGACTGTTTTTTTAAGATTAAAATTTTTTTGAGTAGGATTTCCAAGGTTTCCCTGCAAAACTATGGTCCGGTAAAAAAAATACAGACCTTTCTTTTAAAAAGAAAAGTCTGTAACACATTTTTTTATTAATTATTACTTACAGCTTCTTGGGCATTAACCTCGTCCAGATATTCACGATATTTTCTATAAGCATATCGTACTAGGGCTTGGTCCTGACTGTAAGTTATTTTCTTTAAAGCTTCTTCTATGGGAAAGAAACCGCCGTCTTTAAAACCCTCCATCCTATTAATAGAAAACTCGGGTTTCAACGCCTCCATGACAAACCAGTTAATCCGGTTGCACACAGGACGTTTACGAGAGAAGGAGTAAAATTCATAACTGGTTTCGCCGGCAGACGAAATTATCCGACCATCAACTCCACCCTCGTATCTAACCCGAGTAACAGCTACTTCATTTGCAATTTTCCCGTTCCTAATTACACCTTTGGGTAAAACCCATTCCCCCTTTTCATTCTCCAAGAGGAACACCGAATCTCCATAGAAGACGACACCACCTGCACATTGTCTTACCAGCATAAAGACCCCTCCCTAATATTATTCTTATTGTATTAGCATTGTATTAACTTTTCGACACGAAGTGCTTGTTCTCCTGCCTGTAAAATGTGAAATAATTGTATAATTCATTTTCCTTTAGCCAAAAATAATTCACAGGAACCGCCGTTCCAATGAACGCATTGGTCACACCGGGGTCCATGGGGCCGGGAAAAATTGGCCAGACTGATACCATAACCTTGGGCATGTATAATTGACTCGAACTTTGGGCAACAATGGGCAATATTTTTATAGGAAAAATCCTGTCTCATTGGCTCACTCCTTTTTTCCTATTTTGCCCTTTTTGGAAAATATAAATACATAATAAAAAAACGGGGATACCCGTTTTTTAGGTTTGCCCAAATAACGTAAACACCGGAAAGGGCGGACACGCAGATCCGCCCCTACATATAATTCATCATTGTTTTTAATTATCGACGTCAAGGTGTCACGGTGACACGATGTCACAGTTTGTCATTTAATCAAACATTAAACCGGAAATTAATGATATCCCCGTCTTACAGAATATAATCTTTGCCTTCCAGGCGGAATAGGCCTTGCTCCCTGACTTTGGCCATGGAGCCAAGTTCATGAATATCCCGGTATTTTACCACTTCGGCCCGGATAAAGCCCCGCTCGATATCGGAGTGAATTTTCCCTGCCGCCTTTTTAGCGGTAGTACCTTTATTTATAGTCCAGGCCTTTACCTCATCTTCGCCTACGGTAAAGAAAGAGATTAATACCAAGTGTTCATAGACTGCCCTGGCCAGCCTTTCGATACCGGTTTCGGTAATGCCCAGGTCTTCCATAAATAGTTCTTTATCTTCTTCCGTCAGCTCGCCGATTTCCGCTTCGATTTGACCGCAAATTTCAATCAAAGGCATGTCCTTCCGCCGGCACAATTGAATTAATTCTTCTTTGGCCGGATAATTATTGTTTTTAAATTGGCTTTCATCAACATTTACCACTGCCAATTTGGGTTTTTCAGTTAGAAAACTGTATGCCCGCAGTTGTTTTTCCTCTTCTTCGGTCAGTTCAACTTGCCGGATATCCCCGCCTGCTTCCAGGTGTTTATAAAGTCTTTCCAATAAAACCAGTTCTTCCTGCTGTTCCTTTTTGACTTTTTTGCCGGTTTTGATTCTTTCAATCCTCTTTTCTATAAGTTCCAAATCCGCAAATAATAATTCCATATCAACGGTTTCCAAATCTTTAGCCGGATTTATTTCATTGGCCACATGGGGAACATCGGGGTTTTCAAAAGCCCGGATAACATGAACGATGGCATCGCAATCCCTGACGTCATCCAAAAATTTCCTGGAACCTCCTTCGGGAACCACACCGGCTATGTCAATAAATTCAATCTGGGCAAAACTGACTTTTCTGGGTTCATATAAACCAACCAAGAAATCCATCCGCTTATCGGGCACTTTAGCCATGCCTACATTCACATCCTTGGCCCCGTAAGCTCCGGTAGCCGCTTTAGTATTGGCCAATAAATTAAAAATAGTTGTTTTACCAACTCCTGAAAGACCGATTAATCCTATTTTCATTTTCTTCCTCCTGTATTTCTTCTTCACTAATCACACATAATTTAACACAGTAAGATATTTATTGCAATGTAGAAAAAGTTTATTAATCCACAAGGATTTTCCAAATTTATGTCAAAATTAACTGGTATAATTGTATACAATATAATTAAGAAAGGTGTGTTGTCCATGAAACAGTACCAAGAGTTAAGACCTGCAGAAAAAATCCTTATGGGACCCGGCCCCAGCAACGTTGACCCCCGGGTATTACGGGCTATGTCCGCTCCCGTTCTCGGCCACTTAGACCCCGACTTCTTAGAAATCATGAACGAGACCATGGAACTTTTGCGCTATGTATTCCAGACCAAGAACCAGTTAACCATGGCCATGCCCGGAACCGGCAGCTCCGGTATGGAAACCGTCCTGGCCAATTTAATTGAGGAGGGCGACAAAGTAATCGTTTGCATTAACGGGGTATTCGGCGGAAGAATGGAAGATATCTGCCATCGCTTAAAAGCCGACGTTACTGCCCTCCATGCTCCCTGGGGCACCGTTTTTGAGCCTGATACCATCAAGGAAGCACTGGCCAAGACCGGCGCCAAATTTGTAGCCATTGTTCATGCTGAAACTTCGACGGGCGCTTTGCAGCCCCTGGAGGAAATCTCCAAGATCTGTAAAGAATATGACGCCATGTTGTTAGTTGACTGTGTTACCTCTTTGGCCGGCTGCGAAGTTAAGATTGATGAATGGGGAATTGATGCAGCATACAGCGGAACTCAAAAATGTATCAGCTGTCCTCCGGGACTGGCGCCTGTAACCTTCAATGAAAGGGCCCAAAAGGTTATCAACAGCAGAAAGACAAAAGTTCCTATCTGGTACCTGGATTTAACCATGATTCAAAATTACTGGGGACAACAACGTTTCTATCACCATACTGCTCCTATCAATATGAACTATGCCTTAAGGGAATCCTTGCGGCTGATTTATGAAGAAGGCCTGGAAAACCGTTTTGCCCGCCATGAGTTGAACTCCAAAGCCTTAAAGACCGGTTTGGAAGCCATGGGCTTAAAAATGTGGGCTCAAGAAGGCCACCGTTTGCCAATGCTTACCACTGCAGTTATCCCCGAAGGTGTAGATGATTTAACAGTCCGGAAATATTTATTGAACAGATTCGGCATTGAAATCGGCGGCGGACTGGGCGAAGCAAAAGGAAAGATTTGGAGAATAGGCACAATGGGTTATACCTGCACTGAAAGAAATGTTCTCCTCTTCCTCACTGCTTTAGAAAGCGCCTTGAAAGATCAAGGCTATAAAGTAGAGCCCGGTATCGGTACCAACGCTGCCATGGAAGTATATGCCAGCGCTAAAAAAGCTTAATTTAAATTAAAAAGCCTCCACACCCGGAGGCTTTTTTTAATCCCTAAATCCCAGCGGAGCGAAAACTTATAAATAAAGTAAAACAAAAAAAGTCAAAGGCCTTTTTATCTTCATATATTAAACTGAGAAAGCAATTAAAGCTCCAATAAGATAGGTGGTCGATCCAAATGGAAAATAGATTTGAATATAAATCGGTAAGAATAGCCTCTTCCGGCGGATGCTTGATTTTAGACAGATTGCTGGATCTCAGCCTGAATAAAGAATCCCAGGAGGGATGGCAATTATTCACAATATTCCCCCACTGTTGTTCGGAATCATCTTGCCTGGTGGCTATTTTTCAGAGAGAAACCCGGACCTGAGTCCGGGTTTTTTTAATCAAATATTTCAAACTGAACCGTTACACTTTTGCCGGTAGCTTTATTGGTTCCCCATAAAGTATAGGTTTGGGCAGGCACCAAATTTCCCCTTTTGGTTCTTTGATTCCAAACAATTTCCGTAGTTTCTTCTTCACCTGGTCCCAACACCATTTCCCTGATAACCGGCAAAAATGATTGATCTTCCGACCAGCGCCAGACTTCCACACCATTTGGGTCGGATACAAAGAAATCAAACAACTGGCTGGTGGAATACCGCAAAGTCACTGTTTGGTCCGAGATATTGCGTTTCCTGAAGGTTATTCTTACCGGCTGACCGCGATAATACCTTCTTTCATTGGTCACCAAAAGGTATCGGAACCCGTCTTCTTCCTCCCAGGTAAAGTTTATTTCGTCACCCTCGGGAATACCTGGTATAACACCTCCGCCGGTCCCGTCGGGGAAGGCGGGCACACAGGTCACGCCCAAAGCATCCCAGGTGGCCTGATCCACTACACCGGTGGTAGGAATATTGCGACTGGCCTGAAAAGCTATAACCGCAGCCCGGGTATCGGCTCCAAAGACACCGTCAATAGGTCCTGGGGCAAAATTAAGACGCTGCAAAAGGCTTTGGATAAACCGTACAGCACTTCCCCGGGCACCCTGTCTAATGGTGGGACATACCGAAACCCCTTCACCCTGGCAAACTATACCCAAAGCCCGCCAGGTGTTTAAATCCACAACCCCGGTTGCATTTAAATTTCTCGAACGCTGAAAACTTACAACGGCAGCCCTGGTGCGGGCCCCAAAAACACCGTCAACGGTTCCTGGGTTAAAACCTCTATCCCTCAATAAGCGCTGCAGCTCCCTTACGGCATTACCTCTGCTGCCAAGGGTCAGCCGGGGACACCATTGGGCTTCCAGAGGGGGTTGGGGGGAAGGTTCTTCCGGAGTAATTGTTAAAACCATCCCAACCAGGATCATATTAGGATTAGTAATATTATTTAACTCTATCAATCTTTCCACCGTTGTATTGAACCTTTGAGCAATGGTAAAAAGCGTATCTCCGGTCCGGACAATATATGTCAACCTACTCACTCCTTTGTTTCAACTAAGCGTACTCGCTTCAATGTATTATATGAAACAAAGGTTTGTAAGTGCTATAAAAAATAGAGGCAAGAAAACAAGGCGGGATAAAGTGTCCCGCCTGCAGCTTGTTGAAAAACCATATTTATTATCAACGAAAAGCTAGCTCAAACACTTATAAGGAATGAACTCGGTGGCTTCGGGAATTATCAAAACCCCCCGGCACTTAATTGAAAAAATAGTTACGTTCTTAATTATTCTTTTATTTATATTTATTATTTTTTATTTAAAAG
>JAAXZE010000012.1 GCA_012720075.1 Clostridia bacterium | reverse complement strand
GGCTAACAACTTGCTAAAACCAGAAGTGATGAATTTGAAAAAGCACGTTTCAATTCCTTATAGGTAGGCTAACAACCGATAAGGTATGGAGTAAAGATGGATATATACCATAGTTTCAATTCCTTATAGGTAGGCTAACAACTTTGGATTGACGCGCGCTTTTGCGCGGCCTATATCCATGTTTCAATTCCTTATAGGTAGGCTAACAACATAGAGTTGTTTCAACTTTTGAACCCAGGGCAACAGGTTTCAATTCCTTATAGGTAGGCTAACAACATTATTCGGGCTTTGGAATGTATCAGATTGGCGAATGTTTCAATTCCTTATAGGTAGGCTAACAACAAGAATTAAAAGATACAATTTTTGAAAATGTATATTGGAGTTTCAATTCCTTATAGGTAGGCTAACAACCCCAAAAAAACTGTATAATATTCTAATTTTTATTTTCTGCATTTGGGGAAAAAATCCTTTTTATTAACTTTAACAACTTTATCAGCCCTTGTATTTATTGACTTAAGCCAAAAAATACATGTCGTCGATGCCCGTACTTTTTTACATTTTCGAAGGTCGACGACATTTCAAAGAATATTTTCATCTCCACCTTTTTTGATTCCCATACTTTCCCGCTTAGAATATTTGGTAGTACGAAAAGTATAAAATATCAGCGAATCTTCATCTTCCTTGATAATTTTCTCCAGCTCCATTTTTAATTTTTTATAATTTGCTTCCGATATTTCACCTTCAAGTACAGAATTCTGCACCCAGTATAAATATTTGCGGGCTTTTTTTAAGACTTTGGCTACTCGCTTTTGATTAACATCGTATACCAAAATAATAAACATAACAGCATCCTCCTCTTTTTATTACCACTGCGCAACAAAGGGCTCATAAAGTTCTTCTCCCAGGAGGTGCTTAGTTATTTTATATAATTCCAGCCTAATCAGTCTTCTATATGAAACCTTTCTTCCGATACTTCTATGGTTTATTGTTGTCTGTAATTTTTTATCTAATTCCTCTACAAAGATTTTCTTGCCTTTATCTTTTAAAACTAATCCCTCTAGTTGTTTTTCAAAATCATTTTTGGTAATCATTTTTTTATCAATCAAAGAAAAGATTAACCGGTCTATTATAATTGGTTTAAATATTTCCGCAACGTCTAAATTTAAAGTAAACCTCCGGAAATTGGTCGCATGTAGAAAACCGATGCGAGGATCAAGATGAGTTTTATATATTTCGCTGAGCACCATAGTGTAAATAATGGAATTACCAAAACTAATTAGAGTGTTTAATGCATTTTTGGGTGGGCGACGACTCCTTTCCTCAAAAACAAAGTCTTTGTTTTGTAAAATAATATCGAAACCTTTATAGTACTGTTCACGGATATGACCCTCAAGAGCCATCAGTTGGCTAATCTCAGTACAACTTTCCAAGGCTTTTATTTGTTCTTCTATTGAATTAATTATTTCCTGCAGTTCTCTCCCCCGATTATTATAATATTTTAACACCTGACGAATATTTTTGTATGCTCCCCAAACAAAAGCTTTAGCCAATTCAAGTCTTTTTTGGTCATTCAAATAATGTTCGGCTTGCTTAAGAATCATATAACCCGAATTAAGGTGTTCCCGAGGATAGAAGGTGCCCATATAATAACCATAGTAGTTAAAATAATGTATAAGTATTTCTTTTTGAGAAATAAATTCAAGAAGGCTTTTATTGAATGCAACATCCCCAAAAGCCAGTATCTCATTGATATCTTCAACCGGTAGATACTTTTTTCCCGTTTCAGTTTCATAATAGAGGGTATTATCTTTTCTCCTTAGTTCCCCATCGGAAAAAATATAAATAGTTTTCTTCAAATCAGCCCCTCCTTACGACCAACAAAATTCTATATAGGCACAATTCCGGCAATAACCTACTTTTTTAGCCTTAGGCGGGTTCTCCTGATACAATATTTTTAAAATTTCTTTTTTTACCTTCTCTATCTCCAAAATTAATGCTTCATCCAACTCTATCGATACTTTCTTTTTCTCTTTTGGAAACATTAATTCTCCTATTGCTTCTATTCCTGATTGTTTTAGTTCATATAAATAAAAGGCCAACTGCATAGAAGCACTCTTAATAAATTTAGAAGTTTTTTTTACTTCCCCCACTACTAATTGACCGTTTTCCCTGCGTAGAATATCAAGTTTGATATTTCCTAATGATACTTCTTTTTTATCTCTTTGATAAGTAGTCTCTTGAATAAATCGACCCAAATCGATATTGGTATCTTCTTGATCAGGAACAAGATTTCTAGCCATTAACCAAACTTCCCTGGGACAAATATAATAATACCAAACAAGTGTACCGGTGACATGGAGCTCCAAAGGGTTTTTCATGACTTTTCTCTCCTGATTTAAAATTTTGATATCAGTTCTAATTCTACACATCCAAAACCTTGGCTGTTTTTGCTTCCCAAAGAACCATCTACGGCCATTTGCAACAGTTCCCTGGGCCCTTCTAATTTCAGCTTTCCTGTATATCCTTTAATAATAAAATCCTTATATTTAACAATGGCCAAATTTTGCCTTCCCATTTTTACCACATTAACTTCATCTGGAGGAGCTTCTTTTCCGTGTATTGCATGATATTTCTTTCTCAGGTTTTCTGTAATTAATCGATTGTAATCGGGATCTCCCGGTTGAAAAAAACAAGTGTATTTGCGTCCATCAGGCCTAAATAAGGTGCTATAAAGAACTATTGGAGAAAGGGTTTTGACAACTATTTTATCGTCATTTATTTCTAATTTTTTGAGATACACCTTGGTGACTTCAAGTTTTTCTTTTCCAAATTGCATATATCCTCTGGTTAATAAAATATTTACCAATGACTGGCAGAATTTATCTACTGGTGAAGATATGATGAGCCTAATTTCACCAAAGAAGCTAATCATATCATTGGTTTTATTAATTTTATACTGTCCTATCAAACGCGAAAAAGAAAAAAGCTTAAAAACTCTGCCACCGGAGAAAAAACCCTGGTCATGTAAAAATAATGCCAACTCTTTATCAATAGAGTTATAAATTGAAGCCTGAATAATATGGTTATAATGAATGGGTAACTCTATTTCACCCTTACCGGTATTAAAATATATTTCAATATGAATAATTTACACCCCCCAACTTTGAATTTGAAAAATTTTAGTAATTACTTTATCTATATTTATTT
>JAAXZE010000177.1 GCA_012720075.1 Clostridia bacterium | reverse complement strand
ATAAATATTTAATAAAATTAAAGGGTGTACCTTTAGCTCAAGGAGAATTGCTTTTAGATCACTTTTTAGCGATGAATCCTGGCGAGGCTTTTCCAATTTCTGGCATAGAAACAAAAGAGCCTGCCTTTGGTTTGCCTGCTCTTTGGATTAGTGAGGAGCAAAGGGATGAAGCAGAACTTGCAGGATATACAGTTGTAGATCCGCCTTCGGTTTTAGCTACCCACTTAACAGAATTTATCAAAAACCATGCTGCTGAGATTTTATCCAGACAAGACCTGCAAACTTTACTGGATCATGTTAAAAAAGATACTCCTGCTGTGGTGGACGGGCTGATTCCTCAATTGTTATCTTTGAGTGAGGTGCATAAAGTAATAAGTAACTTACTAAATGAAAAGGTTCCTATCAGAGATATGGTGACAATCTTGGAAGCTTTGTGCGATTATGCGCCCATCACCAAAGACCCGGATTTATTAACTGAATATGTTCGCCAAAGCTTAGGCAGGCAGATAACAAACCTTTATACCGACAATAATAAGCTTACGGTTATCACTTTAAGCACGGAAGTAGAACAAATAATTCGAAACAGCATCAAAGAAACGGAACAAGGTAATTACTTGGCTATTGAACCGCAAAAAGCCCAGTTGATTATGAAAACATTAAATAAAGTACTGGAGCAAACTAGTCTAACAGGTCAACAAGCTGTAATTCTCTGTCCCCCGATAATCAGGTTATACTTTAGAAAATTAATTGAGCGCAATTATCCCCATATCCCTGTTTTATCCTATAACGAAATACCGGCCAACATTGAAGTTGAAGCCGTTGGGACGGTGAATGTCTAGATGAGAGTAAAAAGATTTGTGGCTAATAATATCCAAGAAGCTATGCTTCAGGTAAAGCTGGAAATGGGAAAAGATGCAGTCATCCTTCATACCCGTAGATTTAAAGAAGGTGGCTTTTTGGGCTTTTTTGCTAAAGAGTTTGTCGAAGTAACTGCAGCTGTTGAAGATGATTATTTGGTTGGCAAAAATAATCAACCAACGGAAACAACAGTCAATGAAATAAAACAAAGTTTGACTTGGCCGCAGATTATAGAGAAAGAAGAAGATATAAATAAGGAAAATAAGGAAAACTTCGAAGATAAAAAAGAACCAAAAGTTAATAATACTTCTTCCGATGAACTCAAAGATATGAAAAGACTGATGCAGGAAATGATGGAACAAATTGAAAATGCCAGTTTAAATATCGGTTTAAATAAAATTGGCGAACAGTTCTATCACTGTTTAATTTCCAATGAGGTAGAAGAGAAACTAGCCAAAAAATTGGTTAAGAATTGTTTGGATACAGCTCCCCCTGAAAAATTTAATGACGAAGAATTTATCAGGGAAAGGTTAATAGAAAATATTTGCCGGTTACTGAAAAAGCCCAAACCCATAAATTTGCCAAATAAAAGAAAACAACAGGTTTTTGCCCTGGTTGGGCCTACCGGGGTAGGAAAAACGACAACAATTGCTAAATTGGCTGCTAATTTTGCTATTAACAATAATAAACGTATTGCCTTTATAACTTCTGATACATATAGGATTGCGGCCGTCGAACAGTTAAAAACGGTAGGAGACCTTATTGGTGTGCCGGTAGAGGTCGTTTTTACTCCCCAAAGCATGAAAAACAGTATTATGAATCACTCGGACAAAGACCTGATATTTATTGATACTGCCGGCAGGAGCCACAAAAATACCTTGCAAATAAATGAATTAAAGAGTTTTATAACTGCGGCAGAGCCCGACGAAGTTTTTTTGGTATTAAGTGCAACAACAAAATATAAAGACATGCTGGAAGTAGTTGCCAATTTTGAAAAAATAAACTTCAAACGAATCATTTTTACAAAACTGGACGAAACATCGACCTACGGACCAATATTAAATATTATTCATAAAACAAAAAAATATCTTACCTACTTTACCACCGGCCAAAGTGTTCCGGATGATATAGAAATTGCAGATCAAAGAAAGTTGGCGCAACTTATATTAAGGGATGATGTCAAATGAGTACTCAAATTGATCGTTTAATGCAATTGACTAAAAATTTGAAAATAAAAGCTGAACAAGAGCTAACTGGAGAAGTTAAACCTACCAGAGTAATTACCGTTGCCTCCGGAAAAGGTGGAGTAGGTAAAACAAATTTTACATTAAATTTGGGCATTGCCTTGGCTGAATATGGACAACGGGTTTTGATACTGGATGCCGATCTGGGATTAGCTAATATAGACGTTATTTTAGGTATCTCGCCAAAATATAATCTTTTGCATGTTATTACCGGAGAAAAAGATATTCAGGATATTATTATTGAAGGACCTAACGGTATAAAAATAATACCCGGAGGTTCCGGTATTTATGAATTAACGGATTTGGAAGAATGGCAGCTAGAAAGGTTTTTGCTCAAACTATCTAAACTGGAAAATGAAAATGATTATCTCCTTATTGATACAGGTGCCGGTATTTCTAAAAATGTTTTAAATTTTACCCTGGCTGCCGATGAAATTTATATTGTAACAACACCGGAGCCCACTTCCATTACTGATGCTTACGGTTTAATTAAAACCTTGCATAAACATAAATTTTTGGGTGAAATAAAGTTAATTGTCAATAAAGCTCTAACTGTTGAAGAAGCGGAAATAACGGGGAAAAAACTGCAAATTGTTGTAAACCGGTTTTTAAAAAATTGTAAACTTGAAATATTAGGTTATGTTTTAGAAGATAAAGCAGTTCCTAAAGCCGTTAAAAAGCAAAAACCTTTTCTTTTAGATAATCCTACAGCTAGAGCCAGTGAAGATATTTATAAAATAGCTTCTAAAATTTGCAATTGTTCGAATGACGCCCGGTATGCCAGTGGGCTAAAAAGCTATTTTAATAAAATATTTTCACTTTTTAAATAAATCTTTAATTAATAAGGTGATTTCCTATGGCTCAAATATCAGATTTATTT
>JAAXZE010000176.1 GCA_012720075.1 Clostridia bacterium | reverse complement strand
TTTTTTAGAAACCTTTTATTATTTTACCTGTAAAAAAATACCTTAACCAAGTATTTTTAAGAGCTTACAGGCCAATTTTGAAGGTCGTTTTTATGGTTTTTTAAAATTGGCACAATAACAATATACAAATACACAAGGTCAGATGTTTTAAAAAGAATTTGAAAGTTTTTATTCATTTCCACAAATATAAAATCCTTAGCCTGCAAATTATAAAGGCTTATAAGTCAATTTTGAAGGTCATTATTTATTTGAAATTTTATTTAATATTTAACACATCATTACATTCAATACATTAAGGATAAAAAGATAAAGAAACAGAATTTGGAGAGTTTTTAAAAAAGGTATAGAAAACTTTATTAATTTTTAACCCATACAAAAAATACCTTAACCTGCAAATTTTAAGAGCTTATAAGTCAATTTTGAAGGCCGTTTTAAAAGAAGAAAGCAAGATCAATAAAAGATAAAAAATAAAAATTAGAAATTTAAACTTGAGATTGGAGTTTGGAGTTTAAGGATTAAAAACTATGAAAATTTATAAATTAAAAAGAAATTATTAGTGGAAAATTAGTATGCAGTAAATTAAAAGAAGGGACAGTGGCCAAGACGGTGGCCAAAATAAACAGCATATAATTTAAAATTTTTCTAGTTTACATAACATATATTATGGGAAGTAAATAAGGAATAAAGAAAAAATAATTATTCCTCAATAATTTCATCAATTAAGATAGTTTCATAATCTTTGTCACCCATGCCTATGCATTTGCAGCAATTATCACATATCTTTGTCATATCCAAATCGCAAAAAATACATTCGCCGCAATTTGAACATATTTTGTTATCGTCAATTACACATTGGGGTATTTTTTTAACGGTATATTTCATGGTATAAATAAACACATCCTTTTAGTTAATTATGTTAATTGTAAACAGGAATTTTGATTACTTGACCGGGATAAATTGTATCGCCGATGTTATTGATTTCTTTAATTTCATATATTAATTTTCTAAGGTCAATTTTATTATTGTCATATATATCAGCCAGTGTCCATAAAGAATCACCTGTTTTTACATTTATCTCAATATATTGAGCTTTATCAGTTGTCGTATTAGCACCGGTGGCCACTAAATTTATTCCAAAAGTGATTACAAAAGTAATTATAACCATTAATCCGGTTTTTGCGAAACCTTTTTTCCAATTGTACCTTTTTTGCCTTTTCATATTACTACCTCCAAACATATGTTCTGTATAAATAATACCACGAACAAGTGTTCTGCGTCAATATTATTTTTCGAACATGTGTTTGCAAATTACCAATCTTATGCTATAATTATTTAAAATATTGTGCATATGCTTGGAGGTTTTTATGGCTCAAAACTTATCAAAAAGACAGTTAGATATTTTAAATTTTATTAAATCCGAGCTTCGGACCAAAGGCTATCCTCCTTCTGTGCGTGAGATAGGCGATGCTGTAGGTTTAAGTTCAAGCTCAACTGTTCATGGCCATCTTTCTCAACTAGAGAAAAAAGGTTATATCCGTCGTGATCCTACAAAACCTAGAGCCATAGAAGTTGTCGGTATGGATAATAGCTTTGATGAAATTTATTCTTCTCGAAAATTAATTAATGTTCCCATTATTGGGCAGGTTGCTGCGGGTTCACCAATCCTCGCCGAAGAAAATATTGAAGAAGTATTGCCCCTGCCCTGGGAATTGGTCCGTTCGGAAAATGTTTTTATGTTACATGTCAAAGGTGATAGTATGATTAATGCCGGCATTTTTGACGGCGACCTGGTTCTGGTTAGACAGCAAAAAACTGCTCGGAACGGCGAGATTGTGGTAGCCTTAATTGAAAATGAAGCTACCGTTAAGCGTTTTTTCCTTGAAAAAGACTGTATTCGACTTCAACCGGAAAATGATTTATTAGAACCAATCTATACTAAAGATGCCCAAATCATTGGCAAGGTTATTGGAGTTTATCGCCAAATACATTAAAAAAATATGAAAGCCCCATAATATCATTTATTATGGGGCTAAATTATTATTTGAAGCTTAATTTTTAGTTATTTATTTATCATTAAAGGTATTGTGGAAGGAGCTTTAGGCATTACATAAATTTTAGGATTTTCCGGTAAACTGCCAATAGCCATATCTATAGCTTGTTGTAAAGTATCGGCCTTTTCAACCTGCATGATTCGGGCTGTTTCCGGGTCAATGCCGTCTGCTACTAAGATAACCCTGGCTTTAATTAACGACGTACCCCATAAATAGGCTTTATGGGCTCCAATTCTAAATTCTTCTTGAGTAAAATTATCAAGTATCTGTTGGGGAGTTTTGGCCTTTTTCATTTGTTCGGTAAAACGTTCCTCCCCTACACCTTCATCGCATTTAGCGACTAAGATGATTGTGCCTCCTTCTTTAACAGCAATAGCGGCATGAAGTAATGCTTTTTGAGCCTGATACAAGTTTACATCTTTGGGGAAACCGCCACTGGCGGCGATAATAAGATCCGCAGTTTGGTTCAGTTCAACTTGTAATGTTTTTCTGGCTATTTCCACTCCTACCCGATGGGCTTCAACAAAATGTCCTGCTACAGCTTTTACAACCTCTTTTTTGCTGTTTAAAACCACATTGACTATAAAATCAATACCTATTATCCCACCAATTTCGTCGATATCCTCCCGGACAGGATTTCCTTCGATGATACCCAAACGGGCTTGGGGATGGGTAAGCATGGAATGATTAGCCTGAACCAGTTTTTCTCCACCTACACCAATAACTACCCCTTTGGCGCCACCGCTTATACCGGCAAATTGGTGAGGATCAATAACCCCTAAAACTATTTTCGCATCGGCTTCCGCATAATGCTTGTTAATCACGATAGGGGTATTACGAGAAGACTTTCCTAAATAAACTAAGTTTTCTTCATCCCAGGCATCATGGGAGATGACTTTTATTTCTTTAGCCAGTTCTTCACCAACCAATTCAGCAAATTCCTCTTCAGGTGAAACCCTGTGCAATCCGGTGCCGATCAATACAGTGATATTTTCTTTTTTTATTCCCACAGCTTCCAATTCTTCAAGAAGGGGAGGTAAAATGAGTTTGTTAGGCACGGGACGGGTCAGGTCACTGGTGACTATAACTACGTTTTTTGCTCCTTTGATGTCGGCTAAAGAAGCACCGATAGGATTTTTTAATGCCCTAATAATTTCTTCGCTACTTGAATGCTGTATCGCTTCTTCAGAAATAGATACATTTTCAAAAGCATAGGGAATTTCACCCAAAATATAGCCTTTTCCATAGGGAAGTTTAACCTGATACATCTAGTAACACCTTCTTAATCTAGAAAAATATTCCTGTTGGAGTCGGAACTTTTAAAAATACTTTAAAAGCAAGATATATTAGTGTCATCACTATTATACTCAAAGTTCCCAGCCTTGCAAAGACTTTTACTCCTACTTCCCTTTCTCCCAATAACCAGGTCAGGATAATAATAAAGAAGAAACTGCTGACATAAAAGCCTATGACTTTTAGTGCATAATAATAAATAATGGAGCTAAATATTGTTAAAAGAACTCTTTTGTATTTTATTCCTGCAAAAGGTCTTGTTTGTGCCACAGCCTTTGGAAAAAATATTGCTTGTATAAGCAGAGCTATGCTTAAGAAAGCTACAATAGCAATTATGGTCTTAGGATAGATGTGGGCAGGTGGTCTAATACCTGCTGCATCATTCCAAAATAGAATAGAAATAGCCAGGAGTAGAATTCCTGAGATTATATTTACTTTTCGCATCGGCATATATTATTCCCCCCTTCTAATTGCTCTGGGCTAATTTACTTTTCCGATTCTTTTTAAAACGGACATAAATAGGCGAAACAATTGCCAGTACGCATAATAATATTAAAAAGGCACTGATTGGTCTTGCCACGAAAGTACCAAAAATTGAACCGCTGGCTTGAGCCATTAATAAGGAAAGAGAAAAACCGTCTTCAGCAATTGCACCTAAAATTAAACCTAAAACTATAGGTCCGGGTTCAAACCCTGCTTTTAAAGTTATAAAGCCTATAACTCCGCAAACCAGCATAATCACTACATCAAATAAACTATTGCGGATAGCGTAACTACCAATTACTGAAAAGACTATTACAATTGTAGCAATATAGTGAGAAGGAACATTTAAAACTTGAGCGAAAAGTTTAGCACCAAAATAACCGACAAGAAGCATTAAAAGATTTGCTACAACTAAACCGATAATAAAGGTGTATGCAATAACTCCATGCTCTACAAAGAGTTTTGCACCTGGATTTAAACCATGAATGAGCAAGCCGCCCATCAGTACTGCAGCTACAGGACTGCCTGGAATACCTAAAGCTAAAAGAGGTATTAAGGAAGAACTTACTGTAGCATTATTAGCCGATTCACTGGCTACAACGCCTTCAATGTTACCCTTTCCAAACTCATCAGGATTTTTGGAGAAACGTTTGGCTTCATTATATGCAACAAAGGAAGCGACATTGCCGCCGGCCCCTGGCAATATTCCTACGAAGGTTCCCAAAATTGATGACCTTAATAGGTTTATTTTTGAATTTTTGCTTAGATATCCTAAAACTTTCTTTACTAAACCAGGCTTCGAAGTATATTCAGCCAAATAGGTTTGGTTTTCATCAACTAAGGATAAAACTTGGGCAAAAGAAAAAAATCCAATCATGGCAGGTATTAAAGTGATGCCCTCAACCAGAGGTCTAAAACCAAAAGTAAATCTAGTATGGCCGGTTACAGGGTCAATACCTATAGTTGCTAATAAAAGGCCTAGTGCACCACCTAAAAGCCCTTTGATCATGTTTCCTTCTGATAGTGAACTTAGAATGGTCAAACCAAAAATTGCCATCCAAAAATATTCTGGGGAGCCGAATTTCAAAGATACTAAAGCAAGGGGTTGTGTTGCAACTCCAAGAAAAATTGTACCGATAATCCCGCCTATTACAGAAGCTACTAAAGCAGTAAATAAAGCCTCATCTGCTCTGCCTTGTTTGGTAAGGGGATAACCGTCAAAAGTAGTACATACAGCAGAAGGTGTTCCCGGAGTATTAATCAAAATGGCTGAGTTTGCACCGCCGTAAATTGCTCCGCAATACATTGCACCTAACATTAAAAGTCCGGTAGCCGGTTCCATACCAAATGTCAAAGGAACTAATAAAGCAACTCCCATTGTTGCTGATAGACCTGGTAGTGTACCTATGGTAATTCCGCCGGCGAGGGACAATGTCATAATTAAAAGGTTAATTGGATTCAGTGAATTTTGAAGACCTACAAGAATATCTCCAAGCATGTTGACCCTCCTTTTGCGAAGTAAGGGGGAGAATCTCCCCCTTATTAAATTACTTCTGTTCTAGCAAACCATATTTTTCTAATAAGGCAGTGGCTTTTTCAACCTCAATTTTTAATTGTTCTTCCACTTCTTCACCTGTTAACCATTCTTCGGGTTGACCGATTTTTTCCATATCGGCTAAATATTCAGGGTTTTTAGCAATTCTTTCAAAGCCTTCTCTTAAACGAGCCAGTGTTTCAGGAGCTATATCTTTAGGAGCAGCCCATACTCTTGTAATACCGGAAATAAGGTCTAAACCTTGCTCTTTGAAAGTTGGAACATCAGGAACAAAACTATGTCTTTCTTCAGTTGAAATTGCTAAAAGCTTATATTTATCTAAATCCCTCATAACATCATTTAAGTTACCCATAATTGCTTGAACATGTCCGCCTTGTAAAGCAACAATTTGGTCAGCAGAGCCTTTGTAAGGTACTAAAGTAAATTCTGTTCCTGTTAAGTCCATTAAATTCAATGAAGCAATATGATGACCGCTAAATGTTCCTACATTACCTAATGTAATTTTTCCAGGGTTAGCCTTTGCATCATCAATCAAATCTTGGAGTGTATTATACTTACTGTCTTTTAATACTGCTATTACTTGTGGGTCATTTACCATTTGGCCAATAATAGCAAAATCATCATAATTGAATTGGGTTTCACGAGCCAATGGTTGTAATACTATATGAGGTATATTTATACTACCAATTGTATAACCATCTGGTTTTGCTTTTGCAACTTCAGAAAAGCCAATTTCACCGCCAGCACCTTCTTTATAGGTGATAATCAAATTAACGCCGAATTCATCTTTAAAATATTTTTCTACAATTCTAGCTTGAACGTCACTAGCACCACCGGCAGAGAAAGGAATTATTACAGTAATGTCTTTTGAAGGATAGCCTTCTTCTGCACTTCCTTTTTGAGACCCATTACCTCCGTCTTGACAACCTGTTAAACCCAAGGTTAAACCAAAAAGTAAAATTAATAATAGGGAAATAATTTTCTTATTCATTGTTTACCTCCTAAATTATCAAAATAGTTTTAAAACAGCTTTCGATATTATTACAATTTCTTTAAGTTAGTTTTTTCAGCGGTCTTAAAACATATTTTGCCCCCTTTCTTTTAAAAAACATTAAATTTACTTATTTGTGACACTAGAACAATATTATTTTAGCAATAATTTCGACTAAAGTCGACAAAAATCTTTTTATTTCGATAATTTTCTGTATGAAAAAATACGCATTTATTTTTAGGACTTCTAAAAAGCTATATAGGACAAATAATAATGACAAAACTAATGGAAAAATTTAATAAAAAAAAGGAACTGCATTCAGTTC
>JAAXZE010000011.1 GCA_012720075.1 Clostridia bacterium | reverse complement strand
CTTAAATTCCGCTATTCGAGTTTCCCACCTTTTACTTAGCTCTGTATTAGTCATAAAAAATCCTCCTTTTAAATTTTCTTGAGGAGGATTATCTCATAAATCTATTACAATAACTAGGTGTGTACTATTTGACGCTTACTTATAAATAATATCATGAATTACATTTCTCTCATCTTCATCCGGTACCAATACTTCTATGTCAAATTTATCTTCTAAAACTTTTTTATAAAAATCCTGCTCCATTGTAAACTTAGTACCTAATAAAGCTACTTTTCTCAACCCTTTTTGAACTATTTTTTCACCTGTCACCTCGGCAATATGTAAGACTTTTATTCCTACCCTGTTTTCAATGTCACAAGCCATCTTATGCATGGTATTTGTGCAGATAACTATAAAATCCGCTCCACCTCTTTTAAGAACATCCGCGATATTCACCATAATATTTGTCAATTCATCCCATTTATTCCGGTGTTGTAATAATTCAATTTCACTAAAATCTACTGAATACATCAAACATTTTGCAGAATGAAGTCCACCCAGTTTTGATTTAATAGTTTCGTTAATGATTCGATAATACTCCAGTGATGATTCCCAGCTCATTCCGCCTATTAGCCCTATTGTTTTCAAAACCCATTCCTCCTCACCTATTTTAAATTTATCAAGTATTATATCGCCTAGCCCCTAATAACAAGAAACCTTAATCTAAATCTATTTATGATACAGTTCACCATTGTTTACGGAATACATGACTATAAAAATAACAGGAATGTTATCCTGTTATTAGATGAGTTCTCTTAACTTTTCTTTTACATTGTTTATAATTTCAGGCTTAACTGCTCCAAACTTTTTAATAACAATACTCTGTGAAAGTGTATATATTTTATCAACTCTTATACAAGAATTAACATGCAAATTTCCTTCTTGCATATCCTTATTTGAAATGATAATACTATATTCCTTTGATGTAATGTTTGAAGTAATTGCTGCCACAATAATATCTTCTGTTTTTGTATTGTAGTCATCATTTGATAAGACAAGAACAGGTCTTTTCTTGTTAGAGGTTAAATCGCTATATGGTATAGGAATCAGCAAAATATCTCCTTGCCTATACATTGTTCCATACCTCATCATCAATGTCGTTATTCCAAAAATCCATACTACTTTCACTTGCCATCTCTAAATCTTTAAATACCTGATTATCTTTTTTTGCCTTCAAAAAACTGATAAAATCAATCACTTCAGGAATCTGGCTCTCCGGAATTTCATCTATAAGTTTTAATAAAATCTTTTTAGCGTTATTCATAATAACACTACCTTTCATACCTAAATCTGTAAATATATTATATCATAGTTAAGGAATATGTTATATTATGTTATGAGGACAATACTGCCCTTCTCTCACTTATGATACGGCTCACCCTTAATTATTTTAAATGCCCTATAAATCTGCTCCATCAGTATTAAGCGCATTAGCTGATGGGGAAAGGTCATTTTGGAAAAGGAGAGTTTGAAATCCGCCCTCCCCAGCACCTTGTCACTTAAGCCTAAAGAGCCCCCGATTACCATGGCGATATCACTTTTACCCTCCAAGGCCAAATTATCCAGCTTGTCTGCCAGTTCCTCCGAGGATAATTGCTTGCCTTCAATAGCCAGGGCAATGAGATAACTTCCCGGTTTTACCTTCTCTAATATCCTTTCTCCTTCCCTGTTTTTAATCATTATTTCATCGGCGGGGGAGGCGTTGGCCGGTTCCTTTTCTTCGGGTACCTCAATTATTTCTACCTTGGCATAAGGTTTCAGCCGTTTTAAGTATTCGGCTATTCCCTCTTTTAAATACTTTTCTTTAAGTTTTCCTACGGCAATTATTTTGATATTCATGATTTTTACTCCCTTTATTTCTTTTAGGTAAACATTTTGCGTCTGACATACTTATTTAGCTAATAATTGGGGTCTGACACTGCTTTAAAGAAAGCTTGCGGGTCTGAAATAACTTTAGTGTAAAAATATTGCGTCTGACACAATCAGTGTTCCAGACGCAAACCATAATCCTCTATTCTCCAAATCACTATATCAGTATGAGTAATGCTAACATATTACATGATAGAATTTTTCCAATTTCCCGCGCGAAAAGCTTCAGATCCTTCAGTTGTTTCCTCTTCAGGATGACAGTAAGAGTATTTGTCTGACGGAAAAGGCTTACCTAATACTTATGTCAGACCCGACTCCTAACCTACAAGTAGTTGTCAGACGGGAAAGATTTACCCAACAGTAATTCTGACGTCAAATTTTCACCCAGAAGTCCTCTGTCCCTCTGTCTTAACCCCAAAGCCAAACCTTATTCTCTCGACATTTCGCCCAAAACTACCGGTATATCCAGCTTCTTACCGTCCCGGTCAACGGTTACCGTTACTTTGTCTCCCGGTTTATGATTATTAAAAATAACGTTTAATCCTGCAAAGTCTTTGACTTCCTTACCATCAACAGCAACAATGATATCCATTTCTTTTATGCCTGCTTTATGGGCCGGGCCTCCTTGCACCAGTTGCCGAATAATTATTCCCTGAGGAAGACCTGTTCTCCGAGCCGTTATTTCATCAACTTCTGTTCCGAAGATTCCTAGATATGGTCTGGATACATACCCTTTTTCAATCAATTCCTCAATGATTGGTTTGGCATTGCTGATAGGAATGGCAAAGCCCATACCTTCCCCCCCGGAAATAACCAGTTTGGCGCTGTTAATACCGATTACTTCCCCTCGACTGTTTACCAGAGCCCCGCCGCTGTTGCCGGGATTTATGGCGGCATCGGTCTGAATTAAGCTGAATTGTTCCTCACCGATAGTTAAAGTCCTTTGGGTGGCACTGACTACGCCCATGGTCACCGAACGGGCAAATTCAATACCCAAGGGATTACCAATGGCTACTACCAGTTCCCCGGTCTTGAGTTTGGTGGAATCACCCAAAACCGCTACCGGTAATTTTTTGCCTTTGGGATCTATTTTTAAAACCGCCAGGTCGGTCCTGGAATCGGACCCTACCAATTGGGCTTCAACTACGCTATCATCGGCAAGACTTACTAAAATCTCAGTAGCTCCGTTAATAACATGATGGTTGGTAACAATATAACCCCGTTCATCAATAATTACTCCCGAGCCGCTGCCCCTTTCTTCCACACTGGTTCGCCCGAAGAAATCTCTCACAATTCCCCTGTTGCTTACGCCGACTACAGCCGGTCCAACCTGTTCAGCAATTTCTACCACCGGAGACAAATCCAGGTTCGGATTGGTTATCTGGGGTATATTAGGCTGATTGAGACCGGGGGAATTATTTCCTAAAAAATCAGTGCCTAATATGTATGGAGCAAGGCTTAAAGCTACGATTCCTCCAATAACGGCAGCAACTAAGGCCACTAGAAAATAACCGATTTTACTGGGTCTTCTCTCATAATCTTCATAATCAAAATAACTCATCTCAATGCCTCCTCTATATTTTCAAAAATAGGGAAACCTGAAAAACCGCCTTTTCCCAGCCTTTCTTAAAGCCTGATGCAAGAGGTTGACTGGGACCGGGGAGCTACTGCCAAATCAAAATTAAACTCAACTTTATTCTTACTTAGTATTTCCCCTACCGTAGCCATAGCTAAACCAGGCAAATTATTTTCCTGGCTTAAATGGGCTAAAAAAACGGTTTTTGTTTTTTCGCCGGCTAAATCCAGCAAAGCTTTCCCGGCAGCCCTATTTGACAAGTGGCCAAGGGAACTGCCGATGCGCTTTTTCAAATAAAGGGGATACCTTCCGGTAGCCAGCATTTTCTCATCGTGATTGGCTTCTAAGACCAGCAAATCCACATTGCGCAAAATATCGGCCATTGGCCGGGTCAGCACACCGGTATCGGTGGCCAGGCCAATTTTCTTTTTACCGCTTTGACATAAATAACCTACCGGCTCGTTAGCATCATGGGAAGTTGGAAACCATTCTATATTAATATCCCCCAATTCCAGGGAGCCGCAATCATCTAACACATGGCATAGGTCGGGGTCTACTTCTCCTATTTTCCCCCGCATTCCCCGCCAAGTGCCTTCGGTAGCATAGAGAGGCACTTTAAAGCGGCGGGCTAAAACTCCAATGCTTTGGATATGGTCGGTATGTTCATGGGTTATAAAAAGGCCGTCCAACTGGGAACCTTCCAAACCGACCTTGGACTCCAGCTCCTGACAAATCCTTTTTCCGCTAATCCCGGCATCAATTAAAATGTTAGTATTTTTCGTACCTATGTAATATGAGTTGCCGCTGCTGCCGCTGGCCAATGAACAAAACCTCATTATTTCACATCCACCTGTAAAATATTAAAAAGATATTTAATCTTTCTTTAATATCTTATTACACAATTATTACAAAATAAAGTCAGAAAAAAGGCTCCCTGAGGGAGCTCAAGACTGAAATAACTTAATGGTAGTGAACGGTAATATCATTTACAACTTTTTTGATACCTTGGATTTTTCGCGCTACTTCTTCCGCGGCTTTTTTGGCGTCAATACCATAGACTATACCGCTTAAATAGGCGGTCTCATCAATTACATAGGCCTTCACCTGAGCAGGGCTGACCCTTGGGTCATCTTTCAGGGCATTACGAAGTTTATTGGTCAAATAGCCGTCACCGCTGGTACTGTCATGCCTGGTTTTTAAATTTTCTACAACTTTGCGGACGCCCGGCACTGTTTTAGCTATTACCACGGCCGCCTCTTTTTGCTCGGCATTATCCACTATTCCTTCCAGTTTAACAATGCCATTGGTGCAGCCGGTGATAATATCTTCAGCTTCAACCAGGCCGGAGGTGGCAAAGGCAGTTTCTATAGCATTAACGATAGAAGAATCGTCTGCCTCTTGGGCTTCCTCCCCAAATTTAACCAGGGTTTTGACTTCCTTAACACCCTGTACCTGTGCCGCCAGTTCTTTGGCCAGTTCTATTTCCCCTAGGCTGGAAGCGGTACCCCGGAGAATTACCGTTCCTTTTTCACATTCGGCTCCGATTTTCTTAAGGTCCAGCCTAGGCTCATTGAGGAATTTCTCCATCACCAGGTGTTCGATTTCTTCATCTTCTCGGATAGTATCCATGGCTACGGTAAGGCCATTATCAATTCCCCTGACATTAGGGACTTTTTTTACTATTTCCTCTGCCTGTTCCTTTTCAGCAAGTGACTCCACTATACCATGAAGCTTGACATAGCCCTTTTCAACCTCAACATTAATCTCTAAATAGCTTTGCGGCATTTCCCTTTCCAGAGCCTTTTCTATATCCGACTTTAGTTGCTGATCCCGGTACATTTTTTACCCCCCATCTTCTTTTCCAATTTAAGATTATTGTTGCCCTAATCTTAAATTTGAATACCATGGGGCTATTTTATACTTTAAACACTTATTCCGTTTTTACTGATAAACAAAAACAGCCGGAATTGCCCGGCTTCAACTTGCTGACAAACTATATTTATTATCAACGAAAAGCCAGCTCAAACAATTT
>JAAXZE010000175.1 GCA_012720075.1 Clostridia bacterium | reverse complement strand
TAGTCTCTTGGGATGCATCTAATCTCAAGCTAAATGTATGATGCATCCGATGCATGCCAATTTAAATCTGATGCATCCCAAAAAAGTTACCCAAAAGATGAGGCATCCTTTAAACTATGCTCAGGTGCAGATGCGTCAGGATTATTTTACATGCATGGGACACAACCCCAATGTCATCTAAAATTTAGTCACACTTACACATTTACGCACTAACACACTTCTAATAAAGAAGGTATAAAAATGAATAAATTTATAGCTTTGATGAAAGAACGGCTGAGTTGCAGTAGATATGAACATTCCTTAGGAGTGGCCCGGACCGCCAGGGAACTGGCCAAGCTTTATGGAGCCGATGAAGATAAGGCATTTCTCACAGGGATATTACATGATTATGCCAAAGAATTGTCAGATCAGGAGTTGCTCCAACTGGGAATAAAGCATAATTTAATCGTAGACCAGGCGGAAATCAAACAGCCTCAATTATTGCATGGTCCTGTCGGAGCGGTATTAATTAAGGAAGAGTTGGGAATAGAAGATAATGAAATATTAACTGCCGTCCGTTACCATACAACAGGTTGCAGCGGCATGGACAAGCTCAGTCAGATTATTTATATTGCCGATTATATTGAGCCTAACCGAAAATTTCCCGAAGTTGATTCTTTAAGGAAAATAGCATATGCTAATTTGACGGAGGGAGTTTTGGCCGGCTTGAATAGTACAATTAAATATGTAGTCGATAATCATCAACTTTTGCATATATTAAGTGTGGAAGCCAGGAATTGGATGTTACAGAATAAAGGTTAAGGTTTCGCTACGCAAGGTTAAGGTAAATGTGATATTGGGTATACATTAATGATGTATCCGATGAAAGTAAGCCTTTAGGGATGCATCTGCTAATAAGCAAAGTGCATGATGCATCCGATGAATGCCAATTTAAGTTGATGCATCCTAAAAATGTTACTTAAAAGCTGATGCATCCTTTAAGCTATACTCCGATGCAGATGCGTCAGGATTATTTTACATGCATGGGATACAACCCAATAAGTCAACAATCTAGTCACACTCACGTACTCACATACTTAATTTCTCACTTACTAAAAATGGGAGGTTAAAAAAGTTTGGAAAATATTAAACTTGTAGAACATATTGTAAAGGCCGCTGATGATAAAAAGGCCAAGGATATTAAAATCCTGGATTTGCGTGAAGTATCTTTCGTCACTGATTTTTTTGTCATTTGTACCGGCTCCACCTCACTGCAAACGAAAGCCATAGCCGATAATATTGAGGAAAAACTGGAAGAAGAACATAACCTGAGTTTATTAAGACGGGAAGGCTATCAGGCCGGCAGCTGGATTCTATTGGATTATGGCAGTGTGGTAGTTCATATTTTTCGACCTGAAGAGCGGGACTTTTATAACATCGAAAGACTCTGGGGCGATGCTAAAGTTTTGGAAACATCGAGTTTTCTAAATTAGGTGGTTTATATGGCGTACACCGATTTAGCTCAAGTTTATGATAAATTAATGGATGAAGTCGACTATAATGAATGGGTTGATTATATAATAACCCATATAGAAAAAGCTCAAGCACCTGGCAAGGTGCTTTTGGATTTAGGTTGTGGCACAGGCAGTATTTGTATTCCTCTGGCCCAAAAGGGCTATTGGGTCACCGGGATAGATATTTCCGCGGAAATGTTGACCCAGGCTGAACAAAAGGCTAGGGCAGCAGGGGTCAATATTAACTTTTTTCAGCAGGATATCCGGGAATTAGTCTTGGATTTTCAGGTTGATATTGTGATAGCTACTTTTGATATTTTTAATTATATTATCGAAAAACAAGAATTAATTAAGGTCTTCCAAAAAATTCACGGGATATTGAAAGACGGCGGAATTTTAATATTTGACGTTAATACTCCATATAAACTGGAAAAAGTCTTAGGGGAAAATGTCTTTACCTATAATACCGAAGAACTGGTCTATATCTGGGAGAGCTTTTATGAACGGAAAACCAAAATATGTGAAATGGATTTGACTTTTTTTTCTTTAGACCAGAAAACGGGAAAATATATTCGTTTTGATGAGACCCATCTGGAAAGGGCTTATGAAGAAAATGAGATAAAAGAAATGCTGATTAAGAATGGTTTTTCAGTTCAGGGTATTTATGGCCAGTTGTCTTTTTTTCCGCCTACAGAAAATGAGGAAAGGGTTTTTTTTGTGGCAAAAAAACAGAATTCTAATTAAACTGCCTTAGTGCCGAAAATTTAATAGCTCGGAAATAAGTTAAGGACCGGCGATTTGAATGCCGGTCCTCTTTAGTATTATTCTTCGTTCCGCAAAAATTCTAAGAAAGGTCTATCAAATTTTCTCATTGCGTTAACTACCAATTCAACTAAGCCATCATAATGGATATTATATTTCTCCGTTGCTTCATAGAATTCCAGGATATCCCTAATAGCACCCTTACAGTTGGAGCAAGGAGCGCAAACATATTTAGGAATGCTGGGATCGTCAATGGTATCTTGGAAAGCATTAAGAATTTGCTCAAATTTCTTTCTGGTTGATACTTTATTTCTGAATTCCCCGAAGTTCAGGGCGTTCATAATGGCAAAACCGCTGCCGCCGCCGCAACAGTAATTGTTTACTCCATGGGGAGTCATTTCTCTAAATTGGGGGCAGATGGCTTTTAAGATTTCCCGTTGCGGTTTCACAATACCCATTTGCCTTACGATGTTGCAGGGGTCATGCAAGGTAACGGGGAAATTGTTGCGCATGGGGTCTAAATCCAGCTTGCCGCTTAGAACAATATCTCTTAAGAGCGGCAAATAGCTTTCTACCGGAATTTTTTGCTCAGCGCTTGTTAAGCGGTCCGCATAAACTGCTGAAGCTTTATGGGCATGACCACATTCAGCAATGACTATTTTTTTAACTCCCAGCTTTTTGGCCACTTCTTGTTGTCTAAGAGCAATTTTTCTTGCCTGGCCGTCATCATAGAATAAGCCGTAGTTAACACTGTCATATCCTATAAAATCACTGCTTAATGTCCAGTTTAAACCGGCCTCTTCAAAGATTATGGTAAAAGCAATGGGGTTTTGGGGCCAGGCCATAAATTCACCGGCGTTATGAATCAAGAGAATATCGGCGCCTTCTTTATCAATAGGAACGTCATACCTGACACCCACCATTTCTTCAATGTCATCGGCGTGAAATTCCATAATATCCATAAAAGCGGCTTTATTCATTCCTGTAGATGAGCCGGTAGCTAATTGTTTTACCGTCCCGTTTTCATGCAAGGGTTTAGGCGCAATACCCATTTCCTGGCTAAAGATTTTCCGAATTTCTCTGGCGATCATTCCGTTATCTAAACCTAATGGACAGGTTTGGGCACACCGCCGGCAGAGGTTGCATCTATAGGCTAATTCTCCCAGTCGAGCTACGGTTTCCCAGTTTAAGTCGATATCGGCGCCAACCAAGGGACCTAATAGTTTTCCGCTTTTAGTAAAATATTTTTTGATTATTCTTCTCAATATTTCAGCACGGTAACTAGGTCTATATAATTCATGACCATTGGTAGCTTCAAAAATGTGGCAGGCGTCTGAACAGGTATTGCACTTTCCGCAATAATCCAAAGTCAGCATTAAGGGCTGCAGGATACCTTTGTTTGTTTCTGCTGACAGCATTTTTTCTAAGCCGGATAAAAACTTTCTGACAAGCTCATCCTCTTCTTCTTTAGTTTTGGGCTTTTCAAAAGTATCCAAGGCCACATACCCATCCAGGGAAGTGCAATATTTTTCCGACCATTCCGGTTTTGGATCAGTCAAGGGGGGTTCCATGCCCGGTTGGTCGTAAGGTTTGGGTAAAGGCTTTAAGCTATCAATTTTTGTCAGTTGTTTGCCCGATTCTTTACCTATATCTTGAACTTTTAAATCTTTACCGTTTATCATTTTTTTCTCCTCCTATCTTTGAAAGTTACATTTCCTTGGTTTTAGGCGGTTCCGGTTGGAAATGGGGAGCTGACCAACTTTTTTGAGGTTTTACAACAGGCGCTGTTTTTATTTTCTGGTCTATTTTGCTGCCGGGTAGGTTAGGGTCATTATCCCACAATACTTTATGGAAGGAGAAATATTTTCCGACATAATGGCTCATTTTGGTTAAAGGAATATAAATCAATAATAAGCCTAAAAGGACAATATGAATACTGAGAGCTGCATCGGCCTCAATGGGGCTGAAAGTTAACATGCTCCGAGCAATATTACGGCCATAGTCGAAACCGGGGTCATTGATCCAAACCAAAAGACCGCTTGCAGTTACGGCAAAAATGAAGGCCAGGTTAAAATATTCCTGGGGAGTTGTGTATTTTTTAAAGGATGATACAACAGTCCTTTTGATAAATAAACCGGCGGTGCCAAAGGCTACCATTAGAGCACCGGCCAGACCGGTAATGAAGGTAAGGTGATAAACTATTGTTGCCCACCAATGACCACTGTTCATGGCAATTCCGGAAAGTTCGGTACCTGCGCCGACAAATAAGAGAACGGTCCAGGCCAAAAGACAATAAATGCCCAGATGCATGGAATAGGAAAGCCACCAAAGAGGTCTTTGATTATCAAATAATTTTTTAATAAACAGCATTTCTTTAAGCATATCAATAATTTCTTCAAATAGAGAAGTTTCTCTGGGTTTTTTCCACCAGTCTGTTTCTTCAAAATAAGACCCACCGTAGTGCCCTTTGCCCTTTTCTTTAGGAATAGGGTAAAGGTCCTGACGACCGTGCATTGGCATGTGGCCATACTGGTATGCTTTATAGATGGATAAACCTATAAATGCAAATAGTGAAACATAGGATAAAATGAGTAGGAACATTCCCATACCTCCTTAAAATAATGACATTTTATAAAATTATTATTTTCACAAACAGACCTAATTTTTTTTAGGTCAGATAATAAAATCTGACATTTGCACCTCCCAAATTAATTTTGCCTTGTTAACTATTTTTAAACTATTACTTCTACATTATAAACCCTAAACCATGCTTTTTTACTATACTTGTGTTATTAAAATAGTTTATACAAAAAATAAGAGTAATTGGTATATTTAAGTTGGCAGTATCTGATTTGAATTAAAAATATTTGGTAAGTTTTCAGAAAAATAGGAGGAATCAGATTTTTCATGTTGAAAATATATAAACAAAAATATTTTTTGAGAGGGGGGGAAAGGAGTGGATAAACAGCTAGAGACCTGGGCCCTTTTTAGAAAAACCTTTGCCAAGCTTCAACGAGTTGCGGAAGATGATTTGAGAAAATACGGTACCACACCCAGTCAATTTAACATTCTTTTAAATCTGTCTACGGAAAAACCAACACCAATGGCGGAGTTAAGCAAGCTCTCAGCATGCGTAAATTCCAATATTACATCTATTATCGGGAGAATGGAAGAACGAGGTCTGGTAAAACGAACTCAGGATAAAAAGGATCGGCGAGTAGTAAGAGTGGAATTAACCGAAGAGGGTAAAAAACTTTATAACAGAACGGTTTTGCCCCATAAGCAGTTTTTGGCAAAAATGCTGGAATGCTATAGCGAAGCAGAATTGAATGAGCTTAATAAGCTTTTAGACAAGGTCTCCAGTCATGTTGGTTGAAAAAGTTGAAAGTACGGTAAATTAAAATAATTATAAAAAAAGAAAACATAAATTAATGAGCGGAAATGAATGTTGAAAATTAACGTTGTGTTTTTAAAACTTCAAAGTTTTTTTTATCCTATTTTTATCCGCCTGAACATAAATTTATAATAAGGAACAAATTTCTGGTTAAGGAATAAATTCAAGGAGTGAAAAATATGGCGGACCCTTTAAACTTTTTCCAGCTTATCTTGGAAAATTCCTTTATGGCTTCCTTTGTCTTTTTATATGGCCTTGGTTGGCTGCTTAAACATCACACTCCCCTAAATAATAATTTTATTCCTTGGGTTTTGGGGATTACCGGTATGATAAT